>JAZRHW010000091.1:0-9782 GCA_045644965.1 Eubacteriales bacterium | reverse complement strand
TCTTTAACACAGCTGCTGGTGCTGATGTTCTCACATCCGTAACAGTTGACAACGTTTATTCTGGTAATGGGGATGGCGGCGCTTTCCCTCAATCCGAAGGATTTGTTAAGATGGGTAAAAGCAAGGGTGATGGCACAGTTGTAATGAACTTTGGTGACAAAAAGGTAGCTAAGGTCGAAATTAAGTGCCATGACTGGTACAAAAAATCTGCCGACCATCCCACTAACAGCAATAAGGTATCCGTAAATGGTTCTGCTGAAGTTCTTGCTCCCTACACAGAGGACGGAACATACGGTGTTCTTACATTTGAACTTGATGAAGCAACAAATGAAATCACAATCGTTTCTAACGATAGAATCTTTGTTCTTGAAATCGTAGTTTACTTTGCTGAATAATATCTAAATATTATTTCCCCTCGCCTTCGGGCGAGGGGATTTTTTATGCACACAAAAATAGCAGGGATTATTCCCTGCTATTTTATAATTGAATTGTTTCACATTGATTTAGATGTCCAATGATTTAAGCTTTTCAAATGCTACAAGATCGGTTCTCTCTTTTGTCATAGGAGTTACGGAGATATATCCGTTAGAGAATGCTATAGAATCGCGGTCAAGGTCATCGGGATTATTATCCGCAATCATTTCGCCGTGCTGAGTATAAGTATTCTCGTCAACCTTAAAGAAGGAATCGGAGAAGAAGGCATTGCCCTGTTTGGTTATTCTAATTCCCTTTACTGTCTCAGGAATATTGACATTATAGAGGTCAGTATAATCAAAGAGATTATTTTCAATGATGAAATTGTATGCTTGTTCGAGATATTCGGTAGCTCCTTCAAGATTCTCGGGTGTAGTGGAGAAAGCAATTCCACGGTGATGTTGATTTCCCGCCTCGAATATTGCGCCCATTGTTCCGGAATAAATGATGTCGCCGCCCATATTTGTGCCACGGTTGATACCGGAGAGGACAAGATCGTAATGTCTATGGAGTCCTACGGTGCCAAATCTTACACAATCCGCGGGGGTTGACGCCATAGCCCACGCTTCAACGCCTTCAATATAGTCTACACGTTTAATTTCGATGGGATTCATAAAGTCGATAGCATGGCTCTTTCCGCTTTGCTCCTCCTTGGGAGCGATTACAGTAACTTCACCGTGAGTGAGCGCCCATTTTGCAAGGAGCTTTATTCCCTCGGCACCAATTCCGTCGTCATTAACAATAAGAAATCTCATAACCAACCCTCATTATTTTCCTTATAGTCCTTAATAAGAGCATCAGCCTCAGCAATAAACTGAGCCATTTCTTCTTTTGAATGAAGTGTTGCACCGCACGCACACTCATGACCGCCACCGCGGTACTTCTCAGCGAGAGGATTCACGGGAACGAATCTTGAACGGAGTCTTACTCGGATAGTTCCGTCAGCATTATCTATGAATGCAATCCAAATGATTGAGCCGCGGATGCCGTCCATAAAGCTTACGGATGCACTTGCCTGCTCATTTGTGAGAGCAAACTTTTCCTGCATTTCCTTATCAACGTAAAGATATACCAAGCCGTTTTCGGTAATCTCCATTTTTTCGTGTGCATATGATTCAAATTTGAATTCATGGAACTCTTTGAGGTAGAGATTTGCGTAAAGAAGGTCAGTATTTACACCCTGATCGAGCATAAGTCCTGCAAGACGAAGTGTATCGCCTGACACGTCGCGATAGCGGAAACGTCCACTATCAGTTACCATACCGCAATAAATATAGGTAGCTGCTTGGGTACTAATTTTAAGCTCGTCCTTAAACGTATCGTAGAATTCCGCTATCATTTCGCAAGTTGATGATTTCTCCTCGATAACCCAATGGTAGTCACCATAGTGCTTATCGACGATATGGTGGTCGATCTTTACAAGCTCTTTACAAAGAGAGTATTTCTTGTTGGAAATTCTATCTTCTGTACCGGTATCAAGGACTAAACCGAGTGCATCAGCGTAAAATTCATCCTCAACTGCCTCATCCTCGTTACCAAGAAATTTTACATAATCGGAATAATCGGCATTGATAACTCGAACATCCTTCTCGGGATAGGTGAGTCTAAGGATTTCACGGAGACCGAGTGTTGAGCCCACCGCATCTCCGTCGGGACGGAAATGGCGGAAAATAATTATCTTATTGTATTCTTTTATTTTATCAAGTATTTGCTTTTTAGCTTCGTAATTTGTCATTTGCGCTTCCTTTCTTATTTGGTTAATGCGATAAGGTCATTAAGCATTGCCATAGCTTCTTGTCTATTTTTAATAGTTGCTCCGCTTGCTTTTTGATGACCACCGCCACCGTACTTAACTGCAATAGGATTAATATTATACTTATTGGAACGAAGTTCGCAAAGAACACCATTCTCTGTCTCAGTAAAGTTGACCCAAATGTCAATTCCCTTAATATCCCCCATTGTATTAACCATTCCGCGAGAAATAGTGAATACATCAGCATTATAGCTCTTTGCTTCATCAAGCGTAGTGTAGATGTATGCCACGGGAGCATCTGTGAGTGTTATCTTAAGAACAAATTTAGCTCTAAGCTGAATAAATGGTAATTCGTCCGCGTAGAGATTTGCGAATATATCATTTGTATTGAATTTTTGCTCCATGAGGAATGAAGCTACTCTAAATGTTTGTGAGCTGGTTGAATCATAGCGGAAACGGCCTGAGTCAGTAATCATACCTGTGTAGAGAGATTTTGCTGCCAAAGGGTTAAGCTTAAGTCCGGTTTGCATTGCAAACATACCGATAAGTCCACAACAGGACTCAAATGATGTGTCGATAAGCTCGATATCAGCATATTTCTCAGTGAAAATATGGTGGTCCATCTTGATTATCATATCGGCTGTCTTATATCTATCGTCAGAGATAAGCGCAATTGCGCTTGTATCAAGAACGAATGCAAGAGCTCCCTTATAATACTCATCGGGGATTGTATCGGTTGCACAGTCTTCCATAAAGCCATAGCGCTTGGAAGGATCACCCACGGTATAAACTTCCTTTTGGGGATAATTCTCTTTGATTATATTCTTTAATCCAATTTGTGAGCCAAGTGCATCACCATCGGGATTTGCATGGCGGTGAATAATAATTCTATCGTATTTTTCGATTGCTTCTTTAATTTTATTATACATTATAAATATCCCTTTCATACTTTATCATATCATTATACTATATATTTAATGATTTTGCAAACATTTTTTGATAATTTATTAGAAAAATAGTGTTTTTTATCAAGAAGTACTTGAAATTATCAAAATTATGGGTTATAATTAATTGGATAAATTTGTATTTAGGAGGATTTCCCCTTGAGTAATTCAAAAAAGAAGCCAATTATGGCCATTTGTTATGATTTTGATAAAACACTTTCTCCCGACGATATGCAAACATTTACACTCATTCCCTCCTTCGGAGTGAACATAAGTGAGTTTTGGCATGAATCAGATGAGCTTGCTAAAGCCAACCGCATGGAGATGAATCTCGCTTGGATGTATGAGCTTGTTAAGTACTCCAACTTTAAGGGCAAGTCTCTTAAGAGAGATTATTTTATTCAAAGCGGCGCTGAGGTTAAGCTTTATGAAGGCGTAAAGACCTGGTTCTCACGCATTAATCAGTATGCTGAATCCAAGGGTATTGAAGTTGAGCACTACGTTATTTCTTCCGGTCTTCGCGAGATTATTGAAGGCAGCGAAATTGCTGATGAATTTAAGAAGATCTATGCTTCTTCTTATCTTTACAATGCCGATGGCGTTGTTGTATGGCCTGCACAGGCAGTTAACTATACTAACAAGACACAGTACCTCTTCCGTATTTCCAAAGGCTTCCTTGAGGAACACGACGAAAGAGTTAACGACAGTGTTCCTGCAAGTGAGAGAAGAATTCCGTTTGAGAATTTTGTATATATCGGTGACTCCGCTACTGATATTCCATGCATGCAGCTTATTAAAGACCGCGGTGGCTTTACCATTGGCGTTTTCGATCCTGTTAAGGACAATCGCGAAAAGGTATACAAGCTCCTCAATGATGGACGCCTTACATTCTATGCTCCTGCTGACTACACTGCAAGAAGTGCTATGAGCAAGTATCTCAAAGAGATAATTGATACAATTGCTCAAAATGAAAAAATCAAATCCGAACAAGAAGTTCTTCGCCAGCCTGCTATTGATTTTATGATTGCAAAGGCTAATCGCGACGACGATCAGTGTGAAATTCTTTAATTGTTAATAAAAATCCCACCGTAACGGTGGGATTTTCTTTATATGTTATAGATTTTTGAATACTTGTCTTCAAGATAATTTATGAAGTACATTGGGTCAAATTCTTCACCAAGAGCGTTACGAAGAAGCTCATCAGGATTTTTGAGACAACCGTATTTCCAAATGTGTTCTCTATTCCACTCGTTTATAGGCTTGAAATTGCCTTCGGCGAGGCATTTTTCAACATCTACACTCTCTCGCATCTTATGAAGGAGATGTGCGCCGTAAGCGGAGCCGAGGGCATATGATGGGAAATAACCTACACTTCCGCCCGACCAGTGACTATCCTGAAGTACGCCTTCACGATCACAAGGTACTTCTACACCAAGATACTCCAGGTAGAGCTTATTCCACTCGGTTGCTAAATCTTTAACTTCAAGTTCACCACTCATAACTCTTTTTTCAAGTTCATAACGAACCATTACGTGCAAACAATAGGTCACCTCGTCGGACTCAGTGCGGATCAACGAAGGAGTAACAAGATTGATAGCTTTATAGAGGTCATTTGCTGTATATCCCTTCATTTGTTCGGGGAAACACTCGCACACCTTGGGAAACACGTAGTTAACATAGGCTTCGCTTCTACCGAGGAGATTTTCATAAAATCTACTTTGGCTCTCGTGGATACCCATTGAAACTCCTCCGTCAAGGAAGGTATATGCATATTCATCATCAGAGTTCATATCGTAAAGTGCGTGTCCGCCCTCATGGATAACACTGAACATTGATGATGCAAAGTTATCGCGCTGATAGTGAGTTGTTATTCTTACGTCATGATGGGAGCCAATGCTTGTAGTAAAGGGATGCTCAGTTGTGCCAAGTCCACAAATTCCGAGATCAATTCCCATAATCTTCATAAGCTCAAGGGAGAATTTCTCCTGTGATGCTTCATCAAAATCGCCGTGTATACAGGAGTCATCCACCTGCTCTACTTCGCCAATTCTCTTGATAAGGGGTACTATTCTTGCCTTAAGAGTTGCAAAGAATTCGTCGCATTTTTCTATTGTAAGTCCCTTTTCATATTTATCAAGGCAATAGTCATACGGATGCATTTCGGGCGCGCAATAAGCGGCTATTTTTTTATTATAGTCGAAGATTTGCTCAAGTACGGGACGGAAAAGTTCAAAATCACTATTTTCCTTAGCCTTATGCCAAGTATCACCCGCTTCAACCAAAAGCTCTTGATACGCGATATATTCCTCGATGGGAATTTTTTTCATTTCTTTAATATCACGGATAGCGAGGTATACAATTCTCTGCTCCTTTTCTTCAAGCTCATCGCGGTGTGCATCAAGAAATTCGAGAAGTGCCACGGTTTCATCACTTGTGGTGATTTTATAAGTTTCTTCGCTGAGAACTGCAAGTGCGTGAGCACGGTTTCGTGCGGTTTTCTTGGGAGCTACCGTTGCACCGTCGTAATAAATAAGGGACATTGCGTGATTATATGCACTGAGCTTGGATTGAAGCTCGTAAAGTTTAGAAATTGCTTCCTGAATGTTCATATTTCTCCTTATGCGCAAAGATCATTTGCGTAGAATTTTGTATTGTAATAAATGTATGCAAGTTCGATAATGTATTCATCACCTGTTGCACTGTCAGTAGTTGTTCTAAGTGCGCGTCGCACAACTTGAACGTATGGAGTGGGGTTACAGTTATACTTATCGGACATTTTGCCACCGCCCGTAATATTACCGAACATTTCTCCCCAACCACCCTCATAATTGAGATACTCTTGGAAATCGTTATAGTGGTTATAGGTATAGAACAAGTATTTTTCACTTTCCTCGATAATAAGGTTACCGTTTCGATCATATCTCGCATAGACAATTCTTGCTGCTCCACGAGTTATTGAAGTACCGTTATTGTAAAGTCTAACGGGATATCCGTCACCTGTATCCGTACCGGTTGTTCCGATATCCATCTCATAGTATTGGAGATCTCCGCCACAACCTGAGATATCGGGAAGCTCGGGTTCGTAAGGATACTTAGAAGTGCTTCCGCTAAATTTACTGTGGTTTAATCTAAGATACTCGCCCCACTCGCTTTGAGTTGGCTTGGTTTTCTTGGAAGATGTATAGTTTGGGGGGATTTCACCAAATGCAAAGACGTATGCAGCAACTTCTTCAAGTGTTATGTATGCACCGCCCCTGAAAATCTTATTTACAATATTGCCGTGGCCGTCAAGAATATAATACGTATTTCCGTCGTTTGAGTACAGCATTGAGGTATTACGGACAAACATTCCATCTTCCATAGGCTGATACTCCGCCTGCTCGGGCGCTGCGTCGGGTACTTCTATAGAGCCGGACATAAAATTGTGTTTAGTTCTATAATAAGCGTCCATATAGCTGGTAGCGGGAGTATAATTATCGTAAAATTCCGCCTTGGTCATACCTACGTATGGGTCTTCCGTAGGGCCTGAGTCATCATCAGGATCAAACTCAATTTGATCTTTATGTGTTGTTGATGTAGTTGGACGAGTAGTACTTGTTGTTGAGTTTTCTGTACTGCTTGTAGTAGAGTTTCCTATTTCAGGCAAAAATGGTAATGCTTCGCAGGAAACAAGCATACTGAGAATTACAAAAAGTATCAGAATTTGCTTTATGTGTTTCATAAAATCTCCATAAGAAATTATTTGTTCCATTATATCATATTTTTTCCAAATTGAAAAGAGATTTTAGTTGAAAAACTGATTTTTTTGTGATAAAATATGTATATAAAACATAAGGAGATATTTATGAAATTTATTTCTTGGAACGTTAATGGCTTTAGAGCTTGTTTGAATAAAGGTTTTGGTGATTTCTTTGCTAATGAGGATGCTGATTTCTTCTCCATCCAGGAGTCTAAAATGCAACCCGGTCAGGCGGAATTTGAGACACCCAGCCACCATCAATTTTGGTATAGTGCGGAGAAAAAGGGCTATAGCGGTACGGCAATCTTTGCAAAACACGAACCCATTTCAGTTAGATATGGTCTTGGAATAGATGAGCATGACCACGAAGGCCGTGCGATTACACTTGAATATGAAAATTTCTATCTTTTGAACGTTTACACACCTAATTCACAACGCGAGTTGACTCGCCTTGACTATAGAATGACTTGGGAAGATGCTTTACGCGACTACATGATGGAACTCGACAAGCACAAACCCGTGATTTATTGCGGAGATTTGAACGTGGCTCACGAAGAAATAGACCTCAAGAATCCAAAAACGAACCACTTCTCTGCCGGCTTTACGGATCAAGAAAGAGGTAAGTTTAGCGAGCTTTTGGCAAGTGGATTTTCGGATACCTTCCGTTGTCTCTATCCCGACAAAGTGGAATATTCTTGGTGGAGCTATATGTTCCAATCACGCGCGAAGAACGTTGGTTGGAGAATTGACTATTTTGTTGTTTCAAACCGCATTCTTGACAAGGTGAAGGAAGCTAAAATACACACCGAGATTATGGGTAGCGACCACTGTCCCGTTTCGATTGAGATTGATATATAAAAAAAGATAACCCGACGGATTACCGTCGGGTTTGTTTTATTGTTCTTTAATTGCTTTTTTCCAGCAGGCGTGGCACATTGCGACATAGGAATCATTGCCGCCAATGAGGATTTGTCCGCCCTCGGTAACTACCCTACCATTGCCGTCAATTCTTGCATTAACTACTGCCTTTTTACCGCAGGTACAAATGGTCTTAATTTCGGAGATGGAATCCGCGACCTCAAAAAGACGGTGGCTTCCCTCAAAGGTATGTGTGAGGAAGTCGGTACGAAGTCCAAAGCAAAGCACGGGGATATCGAGCTCGTCAACTATAGCACGGAGTTGATCGATTTGCGCTGCGGTAAAGAACTGACATTCATCAGCAATTACTGCGTGAGTGCTTACGTGGGACTTGAACTCTTTGAAAATATCCATATCGGGTGTGATGATTTGTGCTCTCTGTTCAAGACCAATTCTTGAACGAATAATATCCGCACCGTCGCGATCATCAACTGATGGCTTTATAAGCCAAACTCTCATTCCTCTTTCTTCATAATTGAACTTTGTAATGAGCGCATTTGCAGTCTTTGAAGAACCCATTGCGCCATATTTGAAATATAATTTAGCCATTTTTAGTTCCTTTCAGCGTACGTTGCATTGATGATAATTCTTTCGACGATTTCTACTACTTTATGAAGGGATTGTACTGAGAGAAATTCAAATCGTGAGTGGAAGTTTTCACCGCCCGTGCAAATATTGGGACAGGGCAAGCCCATAAAGGAAAGACGCGCACCGTCAGTACCTCCACGAATGGGCATAATGATCGGCTTAACTCCAAGTTGCTCCATTGCCTCCCTAGCACGGTCGATTGTGTACATATGCTCATCAATGATCTCCTTCATATTGAAGTAGCTATCTTTGACGGTTGCTAGACAAGAACCCTCGCCATATTTTGCGTTAATCTTATCAGCGCACTCAAGAAGAAGTGCTTTTTTAACGTTGAATTTGTTTATATCGTGATCACGGATTATGTAAACAAGGGTTGCACTCTCACATTCACCACTCATCTCAATAAGGTGGAAAAATCCTTCATAGCCTTCAGTTTTTGCAGGTATCTCATCCGCAGGCAAAAGCGCATTGAAGTCCATTGCCATAAGAGATGCATTCTTCATTTTATCCTTAGCGGAGCCGGGGTGAATTGAAACACCGTTGAACTTAACCACTGCGCTTGCGGCATTGAAATTTTCGTATTCAATCTCGCCAAGAGCACCGCCATCTACTGTGTACGCATAATCCGCACCGAATTTTTCAACGTCAAAATGGTCAGCACCGCGTCCAATCTCCTCGTCGGGAGTGAAGCAAATTCTAATCTTGCCGTGAGGTACTCCGCTATTGATAATGTTCTCCACTGCGGAAACTATTGCACAAACTCCTGCCTTATCATCAGCACCGAGGAGTGTTGTACCATCAGTTACAATGAGATCATTATTAATGTAATTTTTGAGTGAGGGGTATTCATCACTTGTAAGGTAAATTCCCTTTTCCTCATTTAAGCAAATGTCCTCGCCCGTGTATCTAACAATCTTCGTCTTGATGGGGTAATCAGGACATGCATCACTCGTATCAACGTGAGCTACAAGACCGAGTGTAACTGTTGAATCATTGACATTTGCGGGGAGTGTAGCATAGAGGTAGCCCTTATCATCAAGCTCGACCTCTTCAAGTCCAAGCGCTACAAGTTCCTCGGCAATAGCTCTACTCAAAACTAACTGTTTCGCTGAACTCGGCACAGTTTCACTAGTTTCATCACTCATAGTAGGATATGAAACGTATTTTAAAAATCTATTTGTAATTTTCATAAAATCCTCCGTAATTATTCGATATGACTATTATATCATAAAATCACATTATAAACAATAGTAAAATTATATAAATTATCAATATTATTTCTTTACAAATTGAAAATTGTATGATATACTTATTATGTATATTTATGCGAATTCGAGGTATATTCAATGAGCTATATATTGACGTA
>JAZRHW010000090.1:0-2733 GCA_045644965.1 Eubacteriales bacterium | reverse complement strand
CGAGCTCTTCGTATGTGCCGTCGCCCATATTGTTAAACTGTGAAAATACGTTGTTCCAAATTTCCATGTATCTGTCGCACTCGCAACCGGGCTTACAGTTGGGATCGCCGCAGCCGTACTTTTCGCCACGGTCAAAGTAGATTTCGGAGCAGGGTCCGCAGGGGCCTGTGCCGTGCTCCCAGAAGTTGTCCGCCTTGCCCATGCGAACTACGTTGTCGGGATTTACACCACTACGGTTTACCCAAATGTCGTAGGACTCGTCATCCTCTTCGTAAATTGAGGGCCAAAGGAGATTTTCAGGAATCTCAAGCTCTTTTGTGAGGAACTCCCAGCACCACTCAATAGCTTCTACCTTAAAGTAGTCACCAAATGAGAAGTTACCGAGCATCTCAAAGAATGTGCCGTGACGAGCAGTGTGTCCAACGCGCTCAAGGTCGGGAGTTCTAATGCATTTTTGACAGGTGCAAACTCTATTTCTCGGAGGCTCCTCTTCACCTGTGAAGAATTTCTTCATGGGCGCCATACCGGAGTTGATAAGAAGCAAGGATTTGTCATTAATAGGTACAAGGGGGAATGATTTGAGGCGGAGATGTCCCTTTCTTTCAAAGAAAGCAAGATACTTCTCACGGAGCTCGTTAAGTGATGTCCATTTCATTGTTGTTTTTCCTTTCGGTTTATGTAATATAATTTTTTACTTTGTTCGCACCACCTTGTGCGATTGTTTTGCACCGCTTTTTCAAAAGCGGTCGCTCCACGCGGAGTGGCGCGGGCACGGGCGCGTAGCTCCGTACTCGGCATTTCTTTTATTAGCTTTTCTTTGTGCCTTTTTCGCCAAAGAAAAAGCGAATAAAGAAATTTTGTTATCACAAGATAAAAATAAAAAGCCCCCACGTCAAATGCCAAAGCATAAGGACGAGAGCGCTCGTGATACCACCTTATTTCACTGTTTCCTCGCGGAAACAATCTCAATAGCTGAAAATTCAGCCTGCGCTTTAACGGGCGCGCCCGACTTTCCTTTCGGAAGCAACTCAAGGATAGCTTCATATTCCCCGCCCCGCCGCCTCGCACCAACCGACAGCTCTCTGAACGAACTAAGAAATACTACTTATTCCTATCAAAGTTTTTTCATACACGGATATATTAGCACTTTTTGTGCATTTTGTCAATAGGTTTATAAAAAAAGAAGGCAAACGATAACTCATTCACCTTCATAAAATTTATATTCCCTTCGTATTCACAAAAGGTTAAACGGTCTTTTACATTATTTTTCAATATTGCAAAAATTCGTTCAATAAATTTTTACTGTTCTATCTCACCAACGGGGCTTGATAAAACACTTTACTTTTGGAGTAAATTATTTTGTGCTGTTATTCGCACCAAGATTGTTTTCGTAGGACTCTACCATCTTCGTCCAAAATTACCCATCCGACGAAATATTTGGTAATAACGAAAATACACTTTGTAACAACCCCTACAACACGACCTTGTACGTTACGTGCCGAATCGACAATCGTAGAGGTAGTTGCATTATACGTTGACGGCTCGGAAAAATCGAAACCGCCGATTGATACTAAAGCCACCATAAGCTCACCTCCATAAAAAATAGAAAAGAGCGTCCTGCCTTTTGGTAAGACGCTCTTGGGCGTTCTATGCGTATTTTATATTATCCTACTATCATTATATTAGGATAATTATGGAAAGTCAATATACCTATTCCATATATGGGGGTGAAGATGTTTATTGAGAGGTGGGAGTGTGTTAGAATGAGGTTTTTGGGCAAAAAGAAAGGAGCGCCGAAGCGCTCCTTTAAGGATTATTATTAATTTATTTTTTTCAGTTAATCGTAGTTATAAAAACCGAGATCTGAAAGAGTGATACCAAGGTTTGATTCAGGAAGTGTATATTTATTAATCAAATACAACATATTATCCAACTCTTGAATAAATATGTTTTTGGCGCTACTTGCAAGACTAGAATTAGTGTATACATAGTTGTAAAGATAGCCATCACCATCAAATGTACTTGGATGAATATCTCCGCTTCCATAGAACTGAGATCCATCAGTAAATGTAATAATCATAGCTGCTTCTTGAGTAGATGCTCCCTTGATAATATCCATAGTAACAAAGCTTTGCAAACCATTATCATAAGTTACAATCATTCTAAAATTAAGCTCTGTTGCATCCAAATTGGTATAAATTGAATAAGCATAACGATCTCCATTCAATGTGTAGAACTTTATAATTGCATACTCATCGCCACTATTGGTCAAAGTGCCATTTCTACGAACATATTGCGCAAGTGACAAATATGGATCAGCAAGTTGGCCACAATATGTGCATTTTCCATTTGAAATATTATGGCTTGTCTTGGAAACAACCTGTTGCTTCACTATTACAGTGCTACATACTGAACAATGGCTACCCTCTGTAAGACCTGTTGAGGTACATGTTGCAGATACTGCATGATCAACAACAACTGTATGGTCAGTCTTAGGAACAACCTGTTGTTCTTCTAAAACAACCTTACAAACTGAACAATAACTACCTCTTGTGAGACCTGTTGAAGTACATGTAGCTGACACTGGCTTATTTGCGACTTCTTTGTGACCAGTTGCTTTGACCTCTCTTGTCTCTGTCTCACCACAAGTACACATTCTTTCCTCTAAACCTTTTTCTGTACATGTTGGAGCCTTGAGAGTTTTTCATTCGCCGTAGGTGTGACAAGTCGGAG
>JAZRHW010000089.1:0-2033 GCA_045644965.1 Eubacteriales bacterium | reverse complement strand
GCTTTTGAAAAAGCGGTGCAAAACAATCGCACTTGGTTTGTGCAAATAATTGATATTATTCCTCATCATGATAACCGAAGTTACCAACGGTTTTTGCGCTCTCGCGCCAGTTTTCCTTAACCTTTACCCAAAGGTTGAGGTATACCTTTTTGCCGAGCATTTTTTCAAGGTCCTCACGAGCGTAAGAGCCAACCATTTTAAGCTCCTTGCCGCCCTTGCCTACGATAATTCCCTTGTGGCTTGCCTTCTCGCAGAAAATTTCCGCACGAATTGTTACCATTGTGGGCTCGTCGCGGAATTCCTCGATAACAACGGCAACACCGTGGGGAATTTCTTTATTAAGTGTTCTAAGTATCTTTTCACGAATAATTTCAGCCGCCATTTGTCTTACGGGCTGGTCGGTCACGATATCGTCGGGGAAAAACCACTCGCTCTCGGAGAGGAATTTTGACAATTCTCCAAGAAGCGCATCAACCTGCTCGCCATTCTTCGCACAAATCGGTACGAAGGCATCAAAATCGCATTTCGAGGCATAAGCGGTAATAGTCTCGGCGATAACGTCGCGTGTGTAAAGGTCAACCTTATTGAGCGCAAGGATTGCGGGAACACCGCTTTTCTTAACGAACTCCATTACGTTTTCCTCGACCTTGGTGATTTCCTTGCCCGCGTCAACCACAAGCACTACCGCGTCCGCATCATGCATTGAGTCATTCGCCGCCTTAACCATAAAGTCGCCAAGCGAGTTCTTGGGCTGATGGATTCCGGGGGTGTCGAGGAAAACGTACTGATCCTCGCCCACGGTGTGAATGCCGATAATTCTGTTTCTCGTCGTCTGGGGCTTGCTTGAAACGATAGCCACCTTCTCACCGAGAATTCTATTCATAAGTGTAGATTTACCTACATTGGGTCTTCCTACTATTGCTATAAATCCTGTTCTTTTCATTTTTCACCTACTAATTGTTTTCAAATTCTGTCTTTTTCCCACAGTGTGGGCAGTTTGGATAGTCCATATCGTATTCTTTTCCGCAATTATTACACTTCACTTGAGGCAGATCGTCCTCGCTACTTATCGGCAGATGCATATTAAGCTTGTCCTCAAGATACGATACCCTATCCATAAGCTCACCAACGTGATAGACAAGCAAAGCAACGACTATGATAACGAGTGTGAGAAAGAAATCCCCGCTTGCCAGAACAAACAATGAAAGTATAACGAGAATAAGTGCCAATATTTTAAAAAATTTAGCCATATTTTACCTCTTATTTCACCGAAAGTCCAAGTCTTTCCATAATGTCGTTTTGGCGCGCTCTCATATCCGCATCATCCTCGTCGGAGAGCTCGTGGTCATAGCCGAGAAGGTGGAGCATTGAATGTGCTGTGAGGAATGCCACCTCGCGCTCAAATGAGTGTCCGAACTCGTTTGCCTGTGCCATTGCGCGCTCAAGCGAGATAACAATGTCACCAAGGTTGTGGCAAAGCTCGTCAAAGAAAGGCTCCTCGCTCTCGCCCTCGTAGTCAAGCAAGGGGAAAGAAAGCACGTCGGTGGGCTTGTCCAAATTTCTAAACTTTTTATTGAGCTCGCGGATGCCCTCGTCATCAACGAATGTTACGCTGACCTCGGCATCGTTCTCCATTCCCTCGTATTCAAGAGTTTCAAGAATAGTATGGCGAATGAGCATTTTGAGCTTGTAGTGAATGGAGTGCTTCTCCTGATTGTTTTCAAAATAAATCTTTAATTTCATATTTCTTTACCTCTTCTTAAACGTTTTTTGCTCGTTTCTCCTTTTTTCGGCATTTTCCTGCGCTTTTTTCTCAAATTTATCGTATGCAAGGATTATCTTTTGCACCAGCTTGTGACGGACAACGTCCTTGTCGGTGAACTGATGAATATGAATATCCTCAATATCCTGCAAAATGTGCGTAGCGATAGCAAGACCACTCTTTTGTCCAAAAGGAAGGTCGGTCTGCGTAAGGTCGCCCGTAATCACCGCCTTGGAATTGAAGCCAAGACGAGTGAGAAACATCTTCATTT
>JAZRHW010000088.1:0-2781 GCA_045644965.1 Eubacteriales bacterium | reverse complement strand
ACAGGGTATCACCGTACTGTACCCTGTAAGGAACGGCTTCCCACTCGTAATCGGGAGTGTCAAAACGGACAATAAGGATAATAATTAATATCAAAACTGATGCGATAAAAATGCGTTTCATATTCTTTTCTCCAATCCGATTAAGTAATCCGAGCTTACGTTAAGCACCTCGCAAACGGCTTTGAGATTATCGGCGGTAGGTAGCACATCACAGTTGATGTACATATATACCGTTGATTTTGAAATCAATGCCTTGCGTGCAAGCTCCTCTTGTGTAATACTCTTTTCACGGAGTGTTTGTCTGAGTCTTTCACCAAAATCAGTCATATTATGATTCCTCCACAATTCTTATTGCTTCTTCAACCGAGGTGCACCACCCTGCAATAGCATTAGTGCGCCACATGGCTTCAATAAAATCCATCTGATCTTTACGGGGTTTTTCGCCCGGTAACTTCACCTCAAGATAAAATGCCCTACCGTCTTTGCGATGACCCCATATGTCAGCTTCACCGTGATTGCCGATAGACACCATAGCGCCATACCGCGTGTAGAACTTACCGACAGTATGATTTGTCGCGTAATGCCCTCTCTCACATAGAGCACATATCACCTTGTTTTGAAGAATGGTTTCAGCATTCATAATTTATATTTGACACCTCTTTTTCTTCACAAATATCTACGATATGCTTACAAAGGTCGGCAGGAATCTTCGCTCTCTCCGTTTTATTTTTCAAACCTTGAGTACCCGTTTTAGATCCCCTCGGCGCTGCTTCGTGACACGATGCTCCCGGCTTACATATTGGCTTGAATTTCGGATTAGGGTGATTTGTCCAAATATCCGTAGGTTTCTGACGATTTTCGCCATACTGACAATATGTAACGGTATATCTAGGTAGTCCTTTCATAAAATCCATTTTTCGCAGCCCTGCCCTTGGATTCTCAATGAACCAAAATTTAGGATTGAGTTCTTTGATAAGGTCAATTAAATGTTTGTTGACCTCATCACAACGCTTTGCATAATCGGATATAGGTATTAAACTTTCGTTTGCATCTCTTCTTCTATGCCTTGAGATAGCTGCTATAGAATATGTAGTACAATCAGGACTTGCCCAAATCACGTCGGGAACGCCACCACACAAAGCTATAATGTCTTTAGCAGTTAGTGTTCCTATATCGGCGCTCAATGTTGGATTAAAACTCTTATCCCAATCTACAGTAAACACTTCGTGTCCCCTTGCTTCAAAAGCATTAGCTATAGATTTTGTCCCACAAAACAAATCTAATACCTTCAAATTATTTGTCACACTCCCCCAGCAAAATATCCGCAAGATCAGACATGATTTTCACAGCCATTTTCAATGGCACACCGTGTTTTATGAACGTTCTTAACACTTCTGCGTGTTTTTCTTTCACTTCAGGTGGATCATCACTCAAAGCAAGAATACTATCTATAGCTGCATTATCAATGATTTTTTGCAATATTGAATTAAGCCTTGATTCATCCATTTCTTTTTCTTCCTTTCATAACCATATAAGCCCAAGCACTTGGATTTTTATATCCTCGTTCCTTAGCAATTTGTAATAGTTCCGGGAATGTTTGCGCTCTCCCCTGCTCCATACGAGCTTGTTTACGTTGTTTTTCTGCTATAAAAACTTGCTCTGCCGTCAGTCGTTGCAGTTCAATATCCTTGTGTGCCCTTATCTCACGAGGCTTTAGCTCATATTCATACCCACAATAAGGGCAAGTGTTGGCCGTCTTAAAGCATTTAAAACAACGGGGGCAAGTACGAATGCGGAAATCACCGTTTTCATTCAAAGCAGAGCGTTTTTTTACCGTTTCCGTTAAGCTCCACTCAACGTCTGCATCGGGCAAAGGGTTACGAGTATAGTTGCCAACGCAATCTATGATCTTAGCAATCTTGCCCGGCTGATATCTCATGCATCGCATCGCCTGTTGCCAATACAAGGCGTGGCTGTCAGTGGGTCGCAAGAGCAAGCAACAACTTACATCATCGATAGAAATGCCCTCACTGATAATGCCGACGTTGCAAAGGATCTTTATATCCCCCTTGCGGAAACTCTCCATAATTGCCTCGCGTTTCTTATCGGGGGTATTACCGTCGATTGCCACCGCCGTATAGCCTGCATTATTAAACATCTTGGCTGTATCCTGAGCGTGTTTTACGGAAACACAATACGCAATCGTTTTTTCACCCGGTGCTATTCTCTCCCACGATTTCAAGACATCGGAATATATGGCCCTGTCGCTCATTAACTGTTCCATATCGGCTATAACGAAATCACCCGCTTGCTTTCGTAAACCGTCCGTTTCCACCACCGTAGGAGCGTAATACTCATACGGAGCAAGACGGTGATGGTCAATTAGATATTTAACCGATACCTCTTGCACAAGATCATCGTAAATATCACCGAGGGGCTTGCCATCAAGCCTTACGGGAGTAGCAGTAAAGCCACACACGAAAGTGTCATAATAATCTAAAACTTTCACCCACGAACGGCTCCTTGACAAATGTGCCTCATCTGTGATAATAAGTTTAGGTTTTTCATATTGCCCCAGCCGATTTGCCTCGGTTAAAATCATAGAAAAACGAGCTTTAATTCCGTTTGCATCAAATAGCTCTTTGGTTTGGCGGAGAAGTTCCCGCCTATGAGTGAGAACAAGAACTTCTCCGTTAGTATTTTCAGCCATTTTTGCGAACAGGAATGTCTTACCGGCTCCGCAAGGTGCTACGCAAAGCACCCTGCGATTGCCGTTTCTAA
>JAZRHW010000087.1:0-4622 GCA_045644965.1 Eubacteriales bacterium | reverse complement strand
GGACAAAAATTCGTTCTAAAGCAGATACATCACGAGCCGTGCGATTATTACACCTTCGGGGACAAGCTCGCAAGCGAGCTTCGTGACTATGAAACTTTATCTCGCGTTGGTGTGAAAATGCCAAAAATGCTCGATTTTGATGCACAAAACGAGCGAATTTTAAAGGAATTTATCGACGGCGAGACAATCATGTCTCTCGTGGAGCGCGGAGTTGACTGCTCCGAGTATATCCAGCAGGTCAAGAAAATGTGCGCTTTGCTCTATCCCGCGGGGCTCAACATTGACTACTATCCCACAAATTTCATTCCGCAGGGCGGTGTGCTCTACTACATTGACTACGAGTGCAACGTGTACAGCGACGAGTGGAATTTTGAAAATTGGGGCATTAAATATTGGCAAAAATAATTTTTCTTTAGAAAATTCTTATAAATCTTCCGAAAGGAGACTTTGAAAAATGAACGAAAACAAATTTGATTCTCGCGCGCTTGCTCTTGCGGCAATTGATGCGATGAAAAAGTCCTACTCACCCTACTCAAATTTCACAGTGGGTGCGGCACTTCTCACCAAGGACGGAAAAGTTTACACGGGCGCGAATATCGAAAATGCGTCTTATACTCCCACCGTTTGCGCTGAGAGAAATGCAATCTTTACCGCCGTTCACAACGGTGAGCGAGAGTTTGAGGCAATCGCCATCGTTGGCGGACACAGGGGAGAAATCACCGGCGTTACCGCGCCCTGCGGTGTATGCCGCCAGGTTATGAGCGAATTTTGCTCACCTGATTTCAAGGTTATTTTAGTCACCTCGCATGAAGGAGATTACGTTGAGGAGACTCTCGGCAATCTTTTACCCTATACTTTCAAATTATAATAAGGAGAAACAATATGAAAATAGCACTTATAGCACACGACAAGAAAAAGGATGCGATAATTGAGCTTGCGAAGTCTTACAAGGACGTTCTTTCCGAGCACGAGCTTTATGCTACCGGCACAACCGGTACGCTCATTATGGGCGAGACTGGACTTGTTATTCACAGAATGAAAAGCGGCCCTCTCGGTGGCGACCAGCAGATCGGTGCAATGCTTGCAAACGGTGAGCTTGACCTCATCATCTTCCTTCGCGATCCGCTCACCGCACAGCCTCACGAACCCGACGTTTCAGCTCTCCTTCGCCTTTGCGACGTACAAAAAATTCCGCTTGCGACCAATGCGTCAAGCGCAATCATTATGCTCGAAGCTCTCAAAAACGGTATCTACTTTAAGTAAATTAGGTAAAAAAAGAACAGGCACTTTGAAAGTGCCTGTTTTTTGTTAAATTATTACTTTCTATCCTGCTCGATAAGAATCTTAATTGCTTCGATAGCAACGCGGATAGCCGCCTCGGTGTCAACGTTGTGTGTATCGTCAGTGTCAAGACCTGCATCAAATCTTTCCTGATTCCAAACAACTGAGAAAACACCGCCGGAGCGTTTTCTGAGAAGTGAGGAAACTACGAAAAGTGTGCCGCTTTCCATCTCACTCGCCTTTACACCGAGCTTTTTCCAAGCGTCCCACTGTGCGAGGAGCTGGGGAGCTGTGGGCATTTTAGCGGGTCTATGCTGACCGTAGAAGGAGTCTTTTGCCTGAACCACACCAACGTGGTAGTCGCATTTTTCACCCTTTGCCGCCTCACGAAGCGCAAAGAGAACGTCGGTATCGGGCACTGCGGGAAAAATCGCAGGTGCATATTCAAGAGAAGTTCCGTCCTGGCGAACTGCACCGTTTGCCACAACCACGTCGCCTGCCTTTACGTCAAGGTCAATGCCACCGCAAGTACCAACGCGGATAAATGTTTCAACACCAACCGCCGCAAGTTCTTCAACAGCAATCGCAGTGGAAGGGCCACCGATACCAGTGGAGCAAACACTCACCTTTTCACCGTTCAAATAACCGTTCCAAATACAGTATTCACGATTTGTTGCAAGGTAGGTGGGGTTATCAAAAAACTTTGCTATCTTTTCGCATCTTCCGGGGTCGCCGGGGAGAATACAATATTTGCCCACTTCGCCGGGGGCTGCGGGGATATGATATTGTTTACCTTCTGTTTGAAGCATAATTTTTACCTCTCTTTTTATTTAGTCATCCCCGAGCATACTGTTGCCGGGGCAGGAGTAGTCGATTTCAAGGTATTCGGCAACGGTTGCCGCAATATCCGAGTAGGTCGGGCGAGTGCCGAGGTTGCCGGGCTTGACGTTCTTGCCGTACATAATGCAGGGAACATACTCTCTTGTATGGTCGGTGTGGTGGTCGCCCGGGTCGCATCCGTGGTCGGCAGTGATGATGAGAATATCGTCATCACTCATGCCCTCAATAAAGGAGGGAAGCCACTTATCAAACTCCGCAAATGCATTTGCGTAGCCGTCGATATCCTGGCGGTGACCGTAGAGCATATCGAAATCAACGAGGTTGATAAAGCAAAGTCCGTTGAAATCGTGGTCAAGCGCATCAAGGGAAAGCTCCATGCCCTCTTTGTTGGAGTGGGTGAAGGTTTTATAGCTCACGCCACGTCCTGCGAAAATATCGTAAATTTTACCGATTGCGTAAACGGTCTTGCCCTGCTCGATTATCGCATCAAGCACGGTCTTGCCATAGGGCTCAAGTGAGAAATCGTGGCGATTTGCCGTTCTCTTGAAGGGGTGCTCACCCTCAAAAGGACGCGCAATAACTCTACCCACGGAGTGCTCGCCACAAAGAATTTCGCGTGCGATACGACAGTATTCGTAGAGCTGCTCGATGGGTACGATATCCTCATGTGCGGCTATTTGGAAAACGGAGTCCGCACTGGTGTAAACAATAAGGTCGCCCGTTCTAAGATGCTCCTCACCGTAGTCACGGATTACGTCCGTGCCCGAATAGGGAAGGTTGCAAAGTACACGTTTTCCCGTTCTCGCAGTAAACTCGTCAAGGATTTCCTTGGGGAAGCCGCTTGGATAGGTGGGAAGGGGAGTGTCGGAAACGATACCCGCAATCTCCCAGTGGCCGATTGTTGTATCCTTACCCTTGGAGCGCTCCGCAAGGCGCGCAACACGAGCGGTGGGATTTTCCACGGTGCCGAGAAAATCGAGTCCGTCGATATTTCCTATTCCCATCTTGCGAAGATTTTCGCAAGAAAATTTGTCAGATGTGGATATTCTCTTAATCGTGTGGCAATCCCTGTCGCCAAAGAGCGCACAGTCGGGCATAGCACCCGCACCGCACGAGTCGAGAACTATTAAAAATACTCTTTTTTTCATTTAGGTTTTCCTTTTTTATTCATAAAGTGTAATATCATCGTGATCCTCTCCGTTAAAATACCATTTCAGGGGATTTTCACGAATGTACTTGACGTGAAGGTCATAGTCCTTTTCATCGCGGATTATGTGGTCGAAAAATGATTTTTGCCATATTGATTGCCCAATTCGTTTGGTAATATAACCTTTCGTTTGATTTACAATCTGATCTATCGTAGGGGCGCCCATTGGGCGTCCGTTTTGTTCGGAATGAATCACCAACAAAAGATGAATATGGTCGGGCATAATAATATAGTCATCAACCGATACCATAGGATAAACACCTGCTATATTTTTAATTACCTGTTCAACAATCAATCCGTACGAAGATAGTTCGAAATCATACGGACGCCCAATGGGCGCCCCTACTTCAGTCCAGAAGTAGTTTTTTCGTTCTTTGGTACATATTGTTAGGAAATATCCACCCGAAGAACTATAATCATACCATTTAATACGGTGTTCTTTTCTGTTCCTATATTCCATAACTTATTTTTGCACTTTAATCCCCTTGGATTTCAAAAATTCGATAAATTCCTCGGCATTTCCGAGGGCGAAGGCGTCTTTTTTGAATATATAAGCGAGCTTTGCGTTAGTCATAACACAAATATAGTTCTTGGTTTGCTCTACACTCCTAATGTTATCAAAATGCAACGTGTTCTTTGTTTCAAGAATAGCATGTTCAATCCTATCCTCAAAAACTGAGATTTCAACAATCAAATCTTTTCCGTTAGAAGTTTCTTTGTCTCGCGCTAATAAAATTTTTACATTCTGCCAATATGAAAACAGTATCACAAGAGCCATCACAATGCCCAAAATCAAATAAAAGGCAAAAAGTGAAATATCATAAGTCAAAAGGGAGAGCAAAATCAAAACAGCATAGCCTATATAGATAATTTTGAAGCGAGTTGCCGTAAGGTAGTTGTGTTTATAAAACTCTTTTATGGTCTTCTCATCTCTCACAAAGCTGTTTTTGAATAAAGGTTCGTTCATCTTTTTGAAATCTCCTTTCGGGGAAAGTAGAGACTTTACGGCTATTGCCGCGAAGCTGATTAAAAGTTTTTTTGGGGGTGTGGGGACAATTTTTTCAAAAATATCCCCACATCTTTTTCTAACTAACTACTAAATATTCTCCAACTTAACCGCGGTTTCAAGCGCGAGGGTCATCATATCGGTAAAGGAGTTTTGGCGCTCCTCGGCGGTACAGCCCGTATGCTCGATAAGGTTATCGGATATTGTGCAAATCGCAAGTGCGCGCTTGCCGTAGCGAGCCGCATTCATATAGAGCGCTGCCGCTTCCATTTCAACCGCCATAACGCC
>JAZRHW010000086.1:0-3979 GCA_045644965.1 Eubacteriales bacterium | reverse complement strand
TTTAGCTGGCTCCTATGTGGATGAACACTTAACAGGCACTCCCGATTCTATGAAAAAATTTATCATGGAAAACTACGATAAATTATATAAGAAGAACGGAGAACCGTATGCGTTTATTACAAAGGCGGATGAAGCAATAGAGCGCATAAAGAAACAGCCCTTGATGCTGAAATACCTTACAGGCAAACACCAAAAGATAATGACGGGCGAAATCGCCGGGGTTCCATTCAAGATTAAAATGGACTGCTACAAAGAGGGCGAGTTCATAAGTGATCTGAAATATATGGCAAGTCTAAGAAGCCCAAAAATGTTTGAACCGATGATTAAATATTGGGGCTATCACCTTCAAGCCGCCGTGTATCAAGAAATCGTGTATCAAAATACAGGAAAACGCCTACCGTTCCTATTTGTGATAGCAACGAAGGAAAAGCCGTGTCATCTCGCAGTGGGTGAGATCTCGCAGTTCAATATGGACGATGCTCTTGACATCGTTAAGGCGAACGCTCCACGTTTCTACCAAATGAAGAAGGGCGAAATCGAGCCTGAGCGTTGCGAGGATTATAACTGTGATTACTGTACCACAACCAAGATTATAACGCAAGCAATTGACACTGACCTGTTTGGTATGAGTGCAAAACAAATAAAAGGAATGAGGGGAGTAATGTAATGCCTACGTTATTATCGCTGTTTGACGGCTCGGGTGGTTTTCCACTTGCAGGATCATTGTGTGGGATAACACCCATAGCAGCCTCCGAGGTGGAACCGTATCCGATAGCCGTTACAAAAAGCCGTTTTCCCGATATGAAGCACTTGGGAGATATAAGCAAAATTAACGGTGCGGAAATAGAGCCTGTAGACATTATCACATTTGGCTCACCTTGTCAAGATTTGTCAGTGGCTGGTAAAAGAGCTGGCTTAAAGCACGCAAATCACGGTGATGCAGAAACTACGCGAAGTGGATTATTTATTGAGGCAGTAAGAATAATTAAAGAAATGAGGGAGCAAACCGATGGAGAATATCCACGATTTGCAGTGTGGGAAAACGTCCCCGGTGCATTTAGCAGCAACAGAGGGGAAGATTTCCGAATCGTCCTCGAAGAAATTATCAAAATTGCCGAACCGAATGCCGTTATGCCTGAAGTTCCGAAAAAAGGATGGGCATATGCCGACAGTTACAGCGGAGACGGATGGAGCCTTGCTTACCGAGTTCTTGACGCTCAGTATTGGGGAGTCCCCCAACGTCGCAGAAGAATCTACCTTGTCGCGGATTTTGGAGGTAAATGCGCCCGAGAAATACTATTTGAGCGCGAAGGCTTGCGAGGGTATTTTACGAAGGGCAGAACGCCGTGGAAAACAGCTACCACCGATGCTCAAGGAAGCCTTGGGGCAGATGATCGAGAGGGAGAGGGCTTCGATGGCTACAATGGAGCACTCACTGGAATAGCATCCGCAACCCTTGGGATTAACTGTGGAGCATCAACAGGAAGGAATGGGGTTATCCAGCACCAAAGACGACAGAGTGATTCTATAATTGATGCCCAGATCCTTGACGATCAAGGGGGATCGGTAATCAATATCCGGAAAGATGGACAAGCTCCAACCCTACGGGCGCAAATGGGCGGGCACCCGCCAGTAGTTTTGGATTCAGTGTATGCTGTGGATCAAGGTGGCGGCAAGTCTAGTGTCGTTGTAAAAAATAATCAAGCTCCTACACTGACTTGCGCTCACGATGGCTCACCCGCAGTTGCTTACGGAGTTGATGTATATAATCAAACCACCACAGGAGATAAGGCAAAAACATTAACAGGCATTAAAAGTGATGCGGATCATGTTCCTTGCGTTTCTTACAGCTTCGATCCCGGTGCTTCGCGAGATGTTGGGGTGTTGTTCATAGAAGAATGCGCAAAAACTCTGACAAATGGAACTTGTCCGGGGCATCATGACGGCGTTGTTATAGTCAATGATCCAATAGCTATTGACCGTGCTGCCTTCAATCAGGGCGAAAATGCTTTGTATCATCCTCAGATTAATGAAGACGGCACTAACTCGACGCTTGTATCTAAGGGACCGAGTGCCGTGTGTTATAGCATAGACGAAAAATGTGCAAATACCTATGTGTGGGAAGACCAAGCTAATACATTGGCGGCAAGAGACTATAAGCAACCGCAAGCTGTTTGTTATGAAGAAGAAAAGCCTCTTGGTTTAGGTATTCAATCATCTTTGGGAATTGACAAAATGGCTGAAGATGCAAGCCCTTGCTTAATAAACGGTAATAATCCCGGCTGGCAAATCGGTGTAATGACACCCAAACCTACATACATCGTCCGTAGGCTCACACCGACCGAGTGTGCCAGATTACAAGGTTTTGCAGACCGTTGGGGCAATATTGATATTAAAACGGAGCTTTCAGACAAAGAATATCGTTTTTGGCTTGATGTGAGAAATACTCACGCAGCTATCAATGGTAAGCAAACCAAAGAATATACCAAGGTTCAAATGCTTACTTGGTATAACAAGTTACTGTCCGATAGTGCAGAGTACAAAATGTGGGGCAATGGAATTGCATTACCGTGTGCTTTATATGTAATGCAAGGTATTGCAGATGTATTAAATAACTGAAGGAGGAACATCGAGGATGTCAACAGCAATTATTTTTGGAGCGCCGGGCAGTGGTAAGACGGTAAACGCCACTCTTATTCCGGGCAAAACGCTACTTTTATGTAGTGATAACTCAGCCGTGGTGCTTAACCACTTCGATCGTCCTAATCTCACAGTTAAAGAGATTAAGAATTTCAAAGAATACGTGGATGAGTTTGAAAAAGCAACCGCGTCGAAAAAATACGATACCGTTATCACAGACTGCCTTACGGATCTGATTGACGGATATATCGTAGAGTGTCGAGAGGCAAAAGCCTTCCAAGATATAAGGCAAGCATACATGGCAGTATACACAAAAGTCAAATATCTTGTTCGACAAGCCGCTCACTGTGGTACGAACTGTATTTTCACTTGCTGGGAGGATACGGAGGAAATTACGCTTCCAAGCGGTGAAATGAGTGTAAGGCGTTCGCCTTTGCTCCCTGCAAAAATCAAACAACAGGTATGCGGTTTGTGTAATATTCTCGCTTTTGTCAATACGGCAAAAGACAAGGACGGCAACCGTCGTTGGTACTACATAACAGAGGGCAGTGAATCCCTTATGTGCAAGGATCAGTTACATAATCGTAAGACTTGCTTACCCGAAAATCTTTTTGAAAATAAATAAAATTACGGAGGTTATTAATTATGGCATTCAATTTCAACTACGACCCTACACAGTATGAGGAAAAGGATTTTTCCATTCTTCCCGAAGGTGATTACAGAGTAAGAATTTCTAACGTTGCGGAAAAGGTATTTAGCACGGGTAATCCCGGCTTTGAAATCACGCTTGACGTTTCAGGCAAAAACTCGCATTTGTGGTTCTATCTCGTAATCAACGCGGCAGACCCTAAGCAGACAAATCAGCGTATCGGCGCTTTCTATGATTCATTTGGCATTCCTCACACTACTCAGCTTAATGCCTACAAAACATGGATTGGCAAGGTTGGTGCGGTGCGTGTTAAACACGATACTTACAACAATAATCTTTCAGCTAAGGTTGCATTCTGCATTGCAAGAAAGAATCAAGACCGCCTTCCTGCTTGGGTAGATCCTGCGGGGGCTACTACAACAGCAACTGCGAATTTTGAAGAAATCAAAGTAAATGAGGACGATCTTCCATTTTAACAGCGAGGTGAAATAGCTATGATCCAACTCCGAGATTATCAGCAAACTCTCTACGATAAGACTCGGAACGCATTTAGAAACGGCAATCGCAGGGTGCTTTGCGTAGCACCTTGCGGAGCCGGTAAGACATTCCTGTTCGCAAAAATGGCTGAAAATACTAACGGAGAAGTTCTTGTTCTCACTCATAGGCGGGAACTTCTCCGCCAAACCAAAG
>JAZRHW010000085.1:0-4783 GCA_045644965.1 Eubacteriales bacterium | reverse complement strand
GGTAGTAAGACGAGTCTTGTCCATTGAATGGCAAAGATCGTTAAGGATATTGTGGTTTTCAATAAGGTCGGGTGTAGAACCTGCGATGGAGATCTCATTGGAAAGACCCCAAACCACGATGGAGGGGTGGTTGTAGTTCTGAGAGATAAGCTCCTTCATTTGTGTGATAGTGTTCTCGCGACCTGTGGGCATATGTCTGGAGATGTAAGGAATTTCAGCCCAAACAACCATACCGTATTCGTCACAAAGATCGTAGAAGTACTGATCATGCTGATAGTGAGCAAGACGAATAGTAGTTGCGCCCATTTCCCAAATGTATTCCATATCTTCCTTGTGGTGCTCGGGAAGAAGAGCGTTACCAACACCCCAGCGGTCTTGGTGACGGGATACACCGCGAAGAGGATATTCCTCGCCGTTAAGGATAAAGCCATTCTGAGGATCGATCTTGAATGTTCTGCAACCGAATCTAGCGGAAACAGTGTCAACACCGTTGCCACCGTTTACGATGGACGCCTTAGCTGTGTAGAGGTAAGGATCACGTCTACCGTGCCAAAGGTGAACGTTCTCAATGGAGAATGTAACTACCTTTTCAGTGGAATTTGTTTCAGCAACGAGGTTGCCTTCCTTGTCATAGATGGAGTAGTGATACTCGTAGTTTGCGGGAAGCTCTGTGCCGTAAACTTCAATTTCAACCTTTGCGTCCTTGCCTTCAATTGCGGGTGTAACCTTAATGCCGGGTGCACCATAATAGTCAAGGTCAAAGTGAACGTTGGGTACGGAAATAATATTTACGTTTCTGTAGATACCGCCGTAGAATGTGAAGTCAGCCATCTGAGGATAAACTGTCTCGTTAGCGGAGTTGTCAACAACTATTGCAAGAGTATTCTCTTCAGCGAGATCAGCTGTAAGATTTACTCTCCAAGTGGAGTAACCGCCGTCGTGGTGAGCGAGATGCTTGCCGTTGAGGTAAACGTCAGCGGAAGAGTTTGCACCATTGATTTCGAGGTAATGAAGGTCCTCTGCGGGAAGTTCTGATTTTGAAAATGTCTTCTTGTAAACACAAGAGCCGCGGTAGTAGTCATTTCCGCCGTCCTGTCCGTCAGTAGCATTCCAGGAATGGGGAAGGTTAACAAGCTCAGCGCCCTCGGCAACATTGATATCAGCAGTTGCCTTGAAGAAGCTCCAAGAGCTGTTAAAATTAAGTATGGATCTCATTTAATTTGCCTCCTAAAAGTATTAATAAACATAATTTTGCATTATATTACATATTACATTATATCAAATTTTCAAGGAATGTCAATACTGTTAAGAGAATGTTAACAAAAATAGATTTGTGAACGAAATTCAAGTTTTTATGAACAAACAGTTTTGTTAATTGTAGTTGACAAATTATGATAATTATGATATAATTTTCGTTGCGATACTCTCGCTTAAATAATTTTTTGGAGGATATTATGTCTAAAAAACCCGTAAAACTTGACGACAAAGGTTTTCGCAAGTTTGGTATGCTCGACAAGGTAGCTTACGCTGCCGGCGACGCTGGATGTAACTTGAGCTTCGGTCTCAAGGGTACAGTTCAGACCTTCTGGCTTGTTTACATGATGATGGAAACAGGCGTTCTTTCTCTTCTTCTTCTTCTCGTACAGGCATGGGATGCTATCAATGACCCCATCATTGGTGCTCTTATTGACGCTGACCAGAGAAAGTATAAGAGAGGTAAATTCAAAACTTATATTCTTATCGGTGCTATCGGCCTCATCGTAGGCGGTGCTGCAGTATTCATGCCCTTCCCCGGTGCGAATGATGTTATTAAGGCAGTTCTCTTCATCGTTGGTTACGTAATTTGGGACGCAGCTTACACAATGGCAAACGTTCCTTATGGCTCCATGCTCTCCCTCGTAACAGAGGATGCAGGTGAAAGAGCTCAGCTCTCCACATGGAGATCCATCGGTGGTATGGTAGGTGGTATGGTACCCGGTATCATTCTTCCCATGATCATTTGGAAAGACGTTTATGATGAAAACGGCGAAAAACTCGGTCAGGAACTTCTTGGCGATAGAGTATTCTGGGCAGCTCTTCTTATGGGCGGTCTCGCGTTCTTCTTCTTCTGGTTCATGATCAACAAGATTACTCTCCGTGTTGATGAGTATTCTGTTAAGACAGGCGAAGCAGCTCCCAAGTTCAATGTTGTTAAGGCATTCGGCAACTTCATGCAGAACCGTCCCGCAGTTGGTGCAACTGTTGCAGCTATGGGTATGTTCCTTGGTATGCAGTCCGCTGGTACAGCAAATGCTATCATGTTCGCTACTTACTTTAAGCAGGCACAGCTTTCCGGTCTTGTACAGATGGTTGGTTTCCTTCCCATGTTCCTCTTTATGCCCTTCATTAAGAAGCTCGTAAATAGATTTGGTAAGAAAGAAGCTGCTACAGCTGGTACACTTGTATCTCTCGTTGGTGGTCTTATCATGTGTGTATTCCCCATGGTTGACATCAGCATTGCTCTCCTTGTTTACATGGTAGGTCTTATCTTCTTCGGCCTTGGTATGGGTGTTTACACATGTGTATCTTGGGCTATGATGGCTGACGCTATCGACTACTCTGAATGGAAGTTCGGTAAGAGAGAAGAGGGTACAGTTTACTCACTTCACTCCTTCTTCAGAAAGCTCGCTCAGGGTATTGGTCCCTCCGCAGTTATCGCACTTCTCGGCGTACTTGGTTACGTTGAAAAGCTCGGTACAACAGGTCAGTCTCCTGACGTTGCTTACAAAGCATGCTGGCTCGTTGCAGGTCTCTACCTCTTCAGCGCAGTTTGCCAGTTCGTAGGTATCGGTCTTATCTACAACCTTGATAAGAAGACACTTGCAACAATGAATGATGAGCTTGCAGCTCGCCGTTCCGAAAACGCTTAATTTATAAATAACTTGTAGATTAAATAAAATTAGCAACACCGAGAAATCGGTGTTGCTATTTCATCCTGCTGATAACTCCTCGCGCAGTGCCGCGAGGATCTTTTTTTCTTCTCTTGATACCTTCACCTGCGATAGGCCGAGCGCGTCAGCGACCTGCTGTTGTGTCATATTCCTAAAATATCGCAATGTAATTATCTTTTGCCACTCACGAGGCAAACGCCCGATTGCTTGACCAAGGGCAATCTTGTCCATAAGACGTTCAATTTCACAATCGGTGGATGCAAGCTGGCTCTCCAAGGTCAGCTTTTCATCGTCGCCATAGGTCTCGGATAGAGAGGCGATGGGATTGACCGTTTCAAGTGCCACCGCCGCATCCTCAACCGTTACACCGCAGGCTACCGCAAGCTCGGCAATTGTAGGCTCCCTTCCCTCATCTATCAAAATTTTGCTTCTCGCACGGCCCAGGTCCACTGAGAGCTTTTTGTAAATACGAGATATCTTTACGGGCCCGTCATCACGCAAATGCCTTTTTATCTCTCCCATTATCATTGGAACTGCGTACGTAGAAAAGACCACCTCACGACTCGGATCAAATGAGCGCACCGCCTTTATCATGCCAATCGTTCCTATTTGCAAAAGGTCGTCATACTCCGTTCCCCTCTCTCGAAATCGAAGAGCAATTGAACGCACAAGTCCCATGTTTTCTTCAATTATAGTTTCCAGTGCGAACATTGAGTCCACTTCATTTTCACTCTGCGCGCGAAGTATTAGGTCGCGATTTCTTTCTCCTCGCTCCGTTTTAATTGCGTTCATAGCATCTCCCAAGCTTTGATTTTAACGGCCCTTTATCCTCTTGTAAAGACAAACACTCGTGCCCACACCAACCTTGGAGGTAACGCGAATGGAGTCCGTAAAGCTCTCCATTACTGTAAAGCCCATTCCACTGCGTTCTCCTGCCCTGTCCGTGGTAAAGAGAGGCACGCGCGCGGTTTTGACATCCGCAATTCCGCAGCCCTTGTCCTTAATTTTTATCCTTATGATCGAATTTTCAAGAAGGTCAACCGTTATGTAAATTTCACCAATGCTATCCCTGTATGCATGGACAATGCAGTTTGTGACCGCTTCGGAAAGTGCGCATTTCACGTCGCCAAGCTCCGCCGCGGTGGGATTGAGTTGCGCGCAAAATGCCGCAACTGCTCCGCGCGCTATTCCCTCGTTTACCGAATATGAGGGCAAAGTCAATTTCATTGAATTTATCACCTTTCCGCGCTTCTCACTGATCTTCATTCTTGCCACCGTCCTTCTCAATTTTTATCATTCTTTCCATTCCCGCAAGCGAGAGTATCTTCATAACCGCAACACTTGGGGCGCGGAGTGTCATAGCGCATCCAAGATCCCTAGCAAGAGCATAGCGCCCCATTATGAGCCCAAGCCCCGAGCTGTCCATAAAGCTTATTTCCGAGAGATCAAGCACGATTTTCTTTGGTCTTACCTCAAAAATAAGTGCGTCAATGTCCGACCTAACACCCACCGCACTGTGATGATCTATTTCTCCCATTAACTTTACCGAGAGAATCCCGTCCCGCACCTCATGCGAAAACATTTTTTCTTCCTTTATCATAATAATCCTCCGTTTTTATATCATTTTAGCATTTTGTTCGTGTGAAATTTGTCGCTTCGTGATTTCAATTTAAATTTTGGTTTATAGAGCACATAATTGACACAACCCATGGGCTGTTTGGTCCACCTTTTCAAAGGTGGCGCTCCACGCGTAGTGGCGCGGGTACGGGGCGCGTAGCCCTGTTCTTCGGCCTTTTCTTTTGTTAGCTTTTCTTTGGGCCTGTTTTGGCAAAGAAAAGCGGCTAAAGGCCTTT
>JAZRHW010000084.1:0-3784 GCA_045644965.1 Eubacteriales bacterium | reverse complement strand
GCTATTTTTTTATTTTTTAAGTACATTTATTACTTTAATTCCTCTTTGGCGCGCCATCTTGACGGTTTGATAGGTGCCGCCCGAGAGGTGCGCCAAGCACGCAACGCAAATGTCTGCGCCCTCAACAAGTGCTAGGTTCCTTGCCTGCATTACACCCGTCGTGTAGCGCTCCTGGATATAGGTAACGGTGTCGGCTTTGGCTACCGTATAGTGATAAAATTTCCTTTCAAACTCGGAGAATTTCTTATCCTGATCCTTACAGGGAAGAATCAAGTGGAGCTTAACCTCGGGTCTGTGTGTTTTAACATCAAGGACGCACGTCGCCGCAAGGGTATCAAATCCAATAGCTCCGCCTGCGCGAAAGTCAGTGTAGCCCTCATCAACGAGGTCAAGTATGAGTTTTTTGGTTTTATTATAAAGCTCGGGGGTTAACATTTTACCTAGGGTTCTATGTCCCGTGAAGCAACAAATTTTAGACATATTATCACCGCCTTCTTAAAAATAATAGCACAAATCAAGACAAAAGTCAACAATAGAGGTGGGGATTTTTCATTTTTCAAGCACAATAGAAAAGTGCAAGATGAGAAATCGATGGATTTTTACAAAATGGTGTGGAAAACTGCTTCTTTTGACAACATAACCTGTGGAAAACTCTGTGGAAACTGTGGAAAACGTTGCATTTTCGAGGTTTGATTAAGTTTTTAAACGAATGTTCCTGTGGAAAACTTTTTTACAGTTAATTACAAGTTTAACTTTTCTATTTTTGGTATTTCGACAATATTTCGTAGTTTTGTGCAAGTTTTTGCTTTATTTGCAACCGTCCCACAAAAATCCCTCTTTCTCACGTATTCGGCTATAGAGTTCTCTAGCCTTATGGAGTCTACGGTAGATGGTGCGCTCGTCGCAATAGTTTAACTGGGCGGATTTTCGTATGAGTCGCGAGGTCTCGTTTTGAGAAAATCTATATTTTGCTGATGCAAAATACACGTCGCGCAAGGCGTCAATTGTATCCTCTTCACCCGATAGTGAAAGGAGGCGCAGAGTATCAAAAACCGCCAACATATCCAGCTTTGTACGGCGCGCGTGGCACAAAACGTCAATTCTCTTATAAACTTGTATCGGATTGCACCCGCTATTCGCCAGTTCCAAACGTGCGAATTTGCGAAACGCCCGCATTACCTCGTTTCTTTGCTCTTTTTCGGATTCAATTTTTATCATATTATCTCCCCTTTCGTGTTCTTTTTCTATATTATAGAACATTTGTTCGTGTTTGTCAAGGGATTTGCAATAAAAAAACAAAGCCCCTTTTCGAACAAGGCGGCTTTGTTTTCATTCCTATTAATCAATATAGTAGTTGGGGAAGAGCTTTTCCCAAACCTTGCGGCAGCCGTAGGTGTCGGCGATGGATGAGTGGGCTACACCCTCCCATTCGATGCCAAAGCACATCATGGCATCCGTCAAGCTCGCGTGAATAAGCTCGGGGTGGTTTTCGTGCATATATCTTACATACTCAAATGCGCAGCAGCGAATCTTTGATTTGAGTGCGAGGCGTTCTTCCTCGGTTTCGTAGATATACTTGATATGTGAGAAGTCGGTGGAAACTCCGTATGCGATAATGTTATCAGCCTTTGCGAAAATCTCCTTGATCTCGGGTGTGATCTCCTCAAGAGTGGGGGAGTTCTTAACCATTTCAGGTGTGATTCCGTGAATCTTCTCGGTCTTTTTCCATTTTGTTGTATGAGTGGGCTTTACAAAGGTATTCATGATGAGATTTCCAAATCCGTCAACGATGGAGATTGAAATTATTTCATCCCTATCGTAAAATCCTGTAAGCTCAAGGTCAAAGAAAAGAACCTTCTCTCTCTTCATGCCGAAACTTTGTGCGCGGTACGCGTTACCGATCTCTCTTCTCTCAGCGAGGTCGATCTCATAGCAACTCTCGCAAAGCTTTTTCTTGTAGCGGACGTGTTTTCCGCATTTTACGCACATAAGGGGCTGGCGAATACAGGTCTTTTTGTCGTAAAAATACACTCTTTCGCCGTCTTTTTTAATTGAAAATCCAACGGGCTCTTCAACCGCTTCATAATGAAGCTGACCAAGGCGTTCCTTTGTGAAAAATCCATATGATGCGGCGCGGCGAGTGCTCATGCGCTCGATAACCGTGCCCGAGGGAAGCACCTCAAGCTGCTCTTTTTGGTAACTGAAGTGCCAATCGTCTACGTCCGCCTCCTCAAGTGTGTCGGGGCTGAAGTAGAAAATGACTGTATCGTCCTCATTTTCTCTGAACGCGCAGGGAAGTGCGGTCGATTTTAAGTGGAACTTTTTAAGCTCCGCTCTTGTTAAGTACTGCTTTGCACGAGCTGCCTCTTCTGTAATCGCCGGGATCGTGACGCTCGGGCGTAATTGCAATTTCGTTCTCAAAATTTTTCTCCGTTTATATATAAAAATAATAATCTGAATTATGCACTAATGGTTAGTATAACATATTAAATTATTTTTTTCAATAGTGTTCAGAAAATAAAAATTCAAAAATGGGGATATTTTTTATTTTTTTGGAGAAAATAAGGACGAGCAGAATTTTCTGCATTAAATATATTAATATATTTATATTGGAGGTTTTTATGATTATTGATAAACTTGCGCTGATTTTGACTATCGTTGGCGCGCTCAACTGGGGTTCTATCGGACTTTTTCAGTTTGACGTAGTAGCGTGGATTTGCGGTGGCCCTGCCACACTTTTGGCGCGTATTATCTACACCGCGGTGGCGCTTGCAGGTATTTGGTGCATCTCGCTCCTCTTTAGAGAGACTGATGACGAGGTAGTTACGCGCGACGTAAGATAAATCTAAAACAACGGCGAGCTTGCTCGCCGTTCTATTTTTTATTGTATTTTTGAAAAATTGCCCGAAGGGCATTTTGAGAGCGATTTGCGCCTTGCTCCAGCCATATATTTGTGATTTTTTCGTTATTCTTATGATGATCTAGCATTTTTTCAACTTGAAGTGCAAGAAAATCGCTATTATGCAATTGTTTTGCGCGGAGGGAAGGGTGGAGTAAAAAATCCTTACATAGTGCCTTTATTTTCGGATCGTCAGAAACGGAGAGGGTGGGCACTCCGCAAGAGGCAGCAAAAAGTGATCCATGGTAGCGCTGACTTATGACGAATTTTGCGCCTCGGAGCAAGGCGCAAAGCTCATTTGGTGTTGAGGGGCAAATTGTTCGCAAGGAGGGAAGGGCTTTCGCTATTTCTTCGTCCTCTACAGGATTGAGAAGGCACAAAACTACACGGCAGGCGTAGTTTTTTTCAAGTTTTTTGAGTGTTGTGGCGAGTTGGATTGGGGTTATATTTGCTTTTTTGAGTCCGCGCGCGCAGGGAATATAGATAAAGTAGTTAGTTTCGGATGAGTTTATCAACCCTTGGTTGAGTTTTGGTCGGTTGTTTGCAAAAAGTGCGAGGGCGGGATCGGGAACAAGATGGATCTTTCGGTGGGGGAGAATCTTTTGGAGCTTTGTGCGCGAGTCGGTGTCGCGGACACTTATGATATCAAAGCCGTCCACCGCTCGTGCTATGAGTTTTGTTAGCACTTTTTCGGGCAAAACACTATTTCCAACAGGGCCGATGCCATTGGCGAGCATTATTTTATTTTTGGCTAGCACGTTTGCGGTACATATGGCGGCAAGGTAATAAAATAGGGAAGCAGTGGACGTAGAATTTTGAAGAAGAGAGCCGCCTCCAAACACAAAAAGGTCGGTATCGCGCAAAATCCCCGTCATTTTTAGCGGG
>JAZRHW010000083.1:0-6970 GCA_045644965.1 Eubacteriales bacterium | reverse complement strand
AAACCGCAAATAAAGGTATGGAATATCCTCTCAAAGCTTGTATGCATGAGAGAAAACAAAATTGAAGTAACAAAAATAGCGGTTTTAGGGCCGTATGGAGCCAAAGCATCACAAAATGTTTTTCTAAATATAAGTTCCTCGAAAATTGCAGGAATAACCGCGATACTGATTATGTAAATGACGATTTGGTAGCCATGCTTCATACCGCTGAAGAATATGTATTCGTCACCAAATCCCGTATACTCGGTAAAAGCTCCGACAATTGTGGAATTTATTGCATACCCAACGAATTGAGCGCAAAGTCCAAGGGCGAACACGGGCAAAATCAAATCCTTTGAAAGGATACTTTTGGGGGCGGGCATGCACTTTTCTTTAAATGAATTGCCCTGCATATAATTAAAAATCTTTACGGGAATAAAATATACTACCAAGAATGTAACTACGCACTCCAAGACAAGAAATATGATATCAGCAATGATAGTATATCCCCCAACTGCGATAGTAAGCCACTTGGAAAAGCTAAATATTCTACCCAAAAAATAAATGAGAATACAACTTACAAGAAGTGTGAGTGCAATTCTATTGATTAAAGAGGAATATCTGCTTGGACTTTGTTTTTTCATATTTCTTCTCCTATCTCGTAAGAAACTATATTGTCCTTAACGTATACTATTTCGTGGTTGCGAATGTAGAATCTCGGTACGCGCTCGCCTATGGAGCATATCATCTCGTAGCCGATTGTTCCATTGTTTTTTGCAAGCTCGTCGGCAGTGATGCTCTCACCCTTATCCGAGCCGATAACTGTTATATAATCGCCCTCGCGAACTCCTTTGACGTCGGTAACGTCCAGCATGAGCTGGTCCATACAAACCCTGCCGACTATATTTACTCTTTGTCCGCGAATGAGCATCTCGGTGCCACACGTCGCATTGGAGCGCCAAAAACCGTCCGCATATCCAACGGGGGCGGTGGCGATTTTGGTGCTTTTGTTTGCAGTATAGGTACAGCCGTAGCTAATGGTATCACCCTCGCCAATCTCTTTTATCATTGATATAACACTCTTTAAGCTCATAACGGGTGTGAGCTCCTCGCATCCATGAACCTTGCCCGACGGTGCAAGCCCGTAAAGCACAACGCCCACGCGAACCATATCCATATGGTATTCGGGATAATCAAAGGTGGTTGCACTATTTGCACAGTGCTTGATGTCAAAGTGGATATTTCTCTTTTCAAGTGCAACTATTGCATTTGTAAATCTTTCGTGTTGAAGTCGGGTGAATTCCCTGCCGTCCGTTCCCTCGTCAGCCATTGCAAAGTGGGTGAATATTCCCTCGGGAACAAGGGAGTCCATTTTGCAAACCTCGGCTACCGAGTCCAGTATCTTTTCGCTATCGTGTATACAGTCAAAACCTATTCTTCCCATGCCCGAGTCAAGCTTGATATGTATTTTTACACTTACGCCGTCACTCTTTGCACTACGTGATAGCTCCTTGGCGTAGGAGTAGGAAAATACGGTTTGCGAAATATTATTCTCAGCCAAAATGGACGCGCACTCGGTGGGTGTGTAGCCCAAAATAAGAATGGGTGCGCTTATTCCGTTATTGCGGAGCTGCATAGCTTCCTCAATATTGGAAACCGCGAAGTAGTCCGCCCCAAGTCTTTCGTAGAGCTTGGAAAGGTACACTGCGCCGTGTCCGTAAGCATTTGCCTTTACCACGCAACAAAGCTTGGTATTATCGCTTAACTTGCTTTTTATTATATTAAAATTCTTTTCGGCAGCGTTTACGTCTATCTCTGCCCAAAAGCGTTTTCTTTTTGAAATATATTTATCCTTCACAACGGCTGCCTCCTTTACAGTATCTTTATTCATTTATTGTATCACACCTCTCGCCAAAAATCAATAATTTATATAAATATATGGGATAATTTTGTGCTTTTTCGAATTTATTTTGAAAATTTGTTGACTTTTTTTGCGCGCTGTGTTATACTCATTCTTGATATGAAACGCCCTGACGGGAAGGAGTAATTCAATTGATGCTTGAAGAGAGTGGACGTTTGGTGCGAGTCCATAGCAAAGGTTGAGTGAAGTAGTCCCCGAGCGGTCTTTGTGAAACGGCTCTCGAACGTGAGAGAAAGTAGCAAGGAACGGCATTCTCCGTTAAAGATATTGAGTGCGCTTTTTGTTTTCAAAAAGCGAAATCAGGTGGTACCGCGTTCCCACGTCCTGATATCAGGATGGGGGATTTTTTGTTTTTACGGTAACAATTTATTTACATACATTAAGAAAGCGAGGTTCAAAAAATGCACGGCTACAACGAGCTTCCAAAAACGTATTCGCCCTCGGAATTTGAGGACAGAATTTACGCAAATTGGTGCGAAAAGGGCTATTTTACGCCCGACAAGAACAATAACAATCCCGCGTTTTCCATCGTGATTCCCCCGCCCAATGTTACGGGTCAGCTTCACATGGGTCACGCGCTTGACGAGACCTTGCAGGATATTCTTGTTAGATACAAGAGAATGCAGGGCTACAACACCCTTTGGGTACCCGGTACCGACCACGCGGGTATCGCTACACAAATTAAGGTTGAGGAGCGCCTCCGCGTTGACGAGGGTCTCTCCCGCTACGATCTCGGACGCGAGAAATTCCTTGAACGCGTTTGGGGTTGGAAGGATACCTACGAAGCAAGAATCACAAGTCAGCTCAAGAAGCTCGGTGCTTCTTGCGACTGGAGCCGTCAAAGATTCACTATGGATGAGGGCTGCTCACATGCGGTTCGCGAGGTATTTGTAAACCTTTACAACAAGGGTCTTATTTACAGAGGTTACAGAATCATCAACTGGTGTCCCAGATGCCTTACTGCTCTTTCCGACGCTGAGGTTGAATACAAGGATATGCCCGGACATTTTTGGCATATCAAATACCCCATTAAGGGTGAGGACGGCTACGTTGAGGTTGCTACTACACGTCCCGAAACAATGTTCGGTGACACCGCAGTTGCAGTTAACCCCGAGGACGAGGCTACAAAGCATCTTATCGGCAAAACTCTCATTCTCCCCATCGTTAACCGCGAAATTCCCGTTATTGCCGACGATTACGTTGAAATTGGCTTCGGTACGGGTTGCGTAAAGATCACTCCCGCGCACGACCCCAACGACTTCCTCGTTGGTCAGCGCCACGATCTTGAGCAAATCAAGGTTATGAACGACGATGCTACTATGAACGCTTATGCGGGCAAGTACGAGGGTATGGACAGATATACCTGCCGCAAGGCGCTCGTTGCCGATCTCGAAGAACAGGGTTACCTCGTTAAGACAGTTTCTCACGATCACAACGTTGGCGTTTGCTACCGCTGTGGAACAACTGTTGAGCCCATGACAAGTGATCAGTGGTTCGTTAAGATGAAGCCCCTTGCTAAGCCCGCCATCGAAGCGGTTGAAACGGGCGACGTTAACTTTATTCCCGAAAGATTCTCTAAAAATTACTTCAACTGGATGAACAACATCCTTGACTGGTGCATCTCCCGTCAGCTTTGGTGGGGACACAGAATTCCTGCGTTCTACTGCGACGATTGCGGTGAGATGACAGTTTCCAAAGAGGATATTACAGTTTGTCCCAAGTGTGGAAAGCCTGTTCGTCAGGATGAGGACGTTCTTGATACTTGGTTCTCCTCCGCCCTTTGGCCCTTCTCCACTCTCGGTTGGCCCGAATCCACCGAGGATCTTAAGAGATATTATCCCACAAGTGTACTTGTAACAGGTTACGATATCATCACATTCTGGGTTTCCCGTATGATTTTCTCCGGTCTTGAGCATATGGGCGAAAAACCCTTCTCTACCGTATTCATTCACGGTCTTGTTAGAGACGCGCAGGGTAGAAAAATGTCCAAGTCCCTTGGAAACGGTATTGATCCCCTTGAAATTATTGATCAGTACGGTGCTGACGCGCTTCGCTTTGCGCTTGCAACAGGTAACTCCCCCGGAAATGACATGAGATTCTCCGACGAAAAGATCGAGGCGGCTCGTAACTTTGCTAACAAGCTTTGGAACGCTTCTCGTTTCGTTAGAATGAATCTCACAATCGACGAAATCAAGCTCCCCGAGGAGTCAAAGCTCGCACCCCAGGACAAGTGGATTCTCACTAAGTTCAACGAGCTTACACGTAGTGTTGTTGCAAATCTTGACAAATTCGAGGTTGGTGTTGCACTCTCCGAAATTTACAGCTTTACTTGGGACATCTTCTGCGACTGGTACATTGAACTTGCTAAGGCGCGCTTCAACGAAAAGGATACTGAGGCTAACCTCATTTGCCAGAACGTTATCGCTTACGTTCTTTGCGGTACTCTCAAGCTCCTTCATCCCTTTATGCCCTTCATCACCGAGGAGATCTATCAGGCTCTTCCCCACGCGTGCGAAAGCATTATGATCGACAGCTATCCCGAGTATGACGATGCGCTCTCCTTCACTACTGATGCACAAAAGATGCAAAAGATCATTGATGCGATCACTGCAATCCGTGCAAGAAGAAGTGAGATGAACGTTCCTCCCTCAAAGAAAGCAAAAGTATTTATCGAAACAAGATACTCCGACATTTTCGGTGCTTCAAGCGAGGCGTTCTTTATCCGACTTGCTTCTGCAAGTGAGATTTGCGTTGCCGAAAAGTTCGCAGGTGAGGTAAGCGCGGATAACTCCGTTCAAATTATCACCGACGCGGCTACAATCTATCTTCCTCTCTCCGATATCATTGATTTCGAAAAGGAAAAGGCTCGTCTTGAGGGCGAAAAGAAAAAGCTCGAGGGCGAGATCGATAGAATCGTTAGAAAGCTTTCCAACGAGGGCTTCGTTGCTAAAGCTCCTGCGGCAGTAGTTGAAGGCGAAAAGGCAAAGATGGCTAAATATCAGGAAAATCTTGATAACGTTATCGCTGCTCTTGCAAAGATTAACTAAAATAAGTCTTTTAAACCCACCTGCGTTGGCAGGTGGGTTTTTAATTGTATATTTTTGGAGCTTTTTTAATAAAAAATAAATAAATTTTTATACAAGAAATGTAAAAATTATTGACAACTTTTTTTGATTATGTTATAATATTGCTATAAATTGTGTGAATTTTTATTTGTTCGTAAACTTAACTCGATTTTTGGTACTATTTTCTCATTTACATAAAGAAAGGACTTAAGAGATGGAAATTGCAATTATAGCTCACGACATGAAAAAAGAACTTATGACACAATTCTGTATCGCGTATTGCGGCATTCTCAGTAAGCACAACCTTTGCGCCACAAGCATTACTGCAAAGTACATCTCCGACGCAACAGGTCTTAAAATAGAAAAGCTTCTTACAGGTGAACACGGAGGCGAGCAACAAATCACTTCCCGTCTCGCTTATAACGAGATCGACCTTCTCATCAACTTTAGAGACACTCGTTCATCCTTCAACTTTAACGAGGAAGAGGCCGAAATGATGAGAATGTGCGACCTTCACAATATTCCCGTAGCTACTAATATCGCTACTGCCGAGGTGCTCGTTCAGGCACTTGATCGCGGCGACCTTAACTGGAGAGAGGTTTATAACCCCCGCTCCGAATATAATAGAAAGAGAAACGGACTCATCTAATCCGTTAAAATGCAGGGACACGCTTCCCACCCACGTCAAGCCCAGAGAGAGGATAATTTGCTGTGATATCCTTCTTGACGAGTGGATAAGTACCACCCGAGCGTCACGTTAAATACCCTTTTAAGTAAAAAATTCGGGTGGAACCGTGCGAAAATGTTTATCGCACCCCGAACGGCATTAACCGTTCGGGGTGTTTTTATATTTGTAATTTTTTATTAGGAGATAATAACTATGAAAATCAAGCTTCATGATCTCGATCTCAGCTTTGACGCGCCCATCACGGTTTACGATGCGGCTCGCAGTGCTGAAAAGATCGACCGCAGCGTTATCGCTGCAAAGGTTAACGGCAACGTAGTTGCTCTTAACTATCTTTTGGAAAACCACGCCGAGGTTGAGCTCCTCACTTTCAAGGATGCCGACGGCAAGCACGTTTTCAACCACACCGCATCCCATATTCTCGCGCAGGCAGTTAAGCGCCTCTACCCCGAGACAAAGCTTACAATCGGCCCCGCTATCGAGAACGGCTTCTATTACGATTTTGATTCCGACGTTTCCTTCACTCCCGATATGCTCGCAAAGCTTGAGTCCGAGATGAAGAAGATCGTTAAGGAAAATCTTCTCATCACAAGAAGTGAGCTTCCCCGCGCTGAAGCAATTGCACTCATGCAGGAAAAGGGTGAACCCTACAAGGTTCAGCTCATTGAGGAGCTCCCCGAGGATGCTACTATCAGCTTCTACACACAGGGTGAGTTCACTGACCTTTGTGCAGGCCCCCACCTCTTCTCAACAGGTGCAGTTAAGGCTATAAAGCTTACACAGTGCACGGGCGCTTATTGGAAGGGCGACCAGAAGAACAAGATGCTCCAAAGAGTTTACGGCATTGCATTCCCCTCTAAAGACGAGCTCAACGCATACATCACTATGCTTGAAGAAGCAAGAAAGCGCGACCACAACAAGATTGGACGTGAGCTTGAATACTTCACAACAGTTGACTCCATCGGTCAGGGCTTGCCCATTATTCTTCCCAAGGGATCAAAGGTAATTCAAACTCTTCAAAGATGGATCGAGGACGAGGAACAGCGCCGTGGATACCTTCTTACAAAGACTCCCCTTATGGCAAAGCGCGACCTCTATAGAATTTCAGGACACTGGGATCACTACCGCGACGGTATGTTCATTCTCGGCGATCCCGACGACGAAACAAAGGAATGCTTCGCGCTCCGTCCCATGACTTGTCCCTTCCAGTATCAAGTATTCCTCAACAAAAAGCGCTCATACCGTGACCTTCCCATGCGTCTGGGTGAAACATCCACACTCTTCAGAAACGAGGATAGCGGTGAGATGCACGGTCTTATC
>JAZRHW010000082.1:0-9144 GCA_045644965.1 Eubacteriales bacterium | reverse complement strand
CGCCAATAATGAGCGTCTTTTTAAGTACGTCAAAATTGTCTTTAACTGCAAAAATCTCGTCAAGAACCGCTACGTTTTCTCTGTAATCTTGAGATAGCTTTTTCATAGCAAAACCTTTCATAATTAATATGATTAGTATTGACTAAAATTTTGCTATAAATTCAAATTTTTATTTATATAGCACGCAATTGACACAGCCAATGGGTTGTTTTGCTCCGCTTTTTCAAAAGCGGAAGCCGCGCGGCTTGAGCGCAAAAAACAGCGTTTCTTTTTGGGAACTTTTTCTTTGCGCTTGCTTCGTCAAAGAAAAAGTGGATGAACGGAAAGTGATTTCTATAGTCAGTGGCACTATTTATAGATATCAGTACTCCCATATCGCTTTTTTCTTTGCGAGTAGAGCCACAAAGAAAAAAGCTTTGCAAAAAAGAAATGGCGTATTCGCCTGCGCGGCGAGCGCCACTACGCGTGGAGCGCCCACTTTTAAAAAAGTGGGGCAAAACAATCACACGCAGTGAGCAAAAACTCCCCTATAAATCCCAATTTATTTGTTAATACAATTACAAAGGAACACACTATGAACTTAATTTTAGCATCAAAATCTCCGAGAAGAAAAGAGATACTTGAAAATCTCGGTGTAAAATTCGAAATAATTACCTGCGAGACCGACGAGCACACAAACGAGTGCGACGGAAAGAAATACGTTGAAGAAATTGCTTTTCGCAAGGGTAATGCCGTGCGCGAGCTTCTTGAAAGCGAAGGAAAATTTGATGAAAATCAAATTATTCTCTCCTGCGATACGGTTGTTGTAAGTGCCGACGGTGAGATAATGGGCAAGCCCCAGGATCGTGCCGACGCCAAGCGCATGATACTTGCCTTTTCGGGCAAACCCCACTTCGTAATCAGCGGAATCGCTCTTATAACAAACGAAAAAACCGTGGTAACGAGTGAGAGCACCACAGTTTTCTTTGACACGGTTGACGAGGCGGACGTTGAGCGCTATCTCGACACGGACGAAGCATATGACAAGGCAGGCGCGTACGCGATTCAGGGATATGCTTCCCTTTGGATAAACGGTATTAACGGAGACTACTTCAACGTGGTCGGACTCCCCGTTAAAAAGCTCTCGGATACCATGAGAAAAGAGTTTGGAATTAAATTAACATAGCATCAAAAAAAGAGAGCATATGCTCTCTTTTTTGTTATTCAAATGTAGTAAAATTTCTCTCTACCCATTTATTATGAGCAAGCTGTGCCTCGTGAAATTCCTTTTCGGCATACATTCTTGCGCTTTGAATATTGTTGGAGATTTCTTGATTGCGCATAATTGCATTTACGTTGCCGTCAATACTGTTAAGCACGCCGCGAACCTCCGCCATCGTGTTAGCAAGATGGCCGAGCATATCGTGGATATTATTCACACCACGGATAACTTCATTTCTGAATTCCTTTTGCTCGTAGTAAAGAACGGCCTCCTTCATATTATCCGCAAGACCGTTGCGGAATGCATGCTGAAGCACCACAAGGCAGTCAACGTAACGGTAATCGGGCGGAACGATATTGCTTTGAGCATAGCACTGCTTGAGTATATTTTCAATCTCCAAGGCCTTGCTATCACACTCCATAGCCTCATCATAAAGCCTTTGTGCGCTCTGTCTATCCTTTGCACAATTATTTCTAACAATTTCAAGCTCCTCGTTGCCAACTCTTCTTCTTGCGAGATTGGGATCTTCAAGCTGCTTTTGCAACTCTTTGAGTCTTCGCTCGAGAGGCTCTGTGCGCTTTGCAACGTGCTCCTTTGCCTGTTTAAGCGCTTTCTTTTTCTTTTTTGCCGATCCTGCCTTGATTACTATGGTTTCAGCAACCACAATAATAGCCATAGTTACGAGCATAAATAAGCCCTCAAGCAATTCTGCAAGATCGGGCATTCCCGAGAGAGGAAAAAGCACAATCGTCATAATTAACGAGCAAATCACCGCAACGACAAGCAATGTTACTATTGCCGAAACGATTATTGAACCATTACCCTGTATGCTGCTGTAATACTTTATTTCCTCATCAAGAGTTTTCTCAAGCTTATTTATTTTTTCTTCGTTTTCCTTGATCTCTTTTCTGATAGCAATCTCTTGGCTGCTCATTCCCTGATCAACACGAACTCTTCTCTCCATTTGAGTAAGCTGTAAGGAGGCGCGATTATTAATCTCTCGTGCCCTGCTCCTTAATTTGTCCGCCAAATCGTGAAGAGAATATATCTTTACCTCCATCGCCAAGGCATCGTTTACAAACTCTTCCATTGTCTTTTTAGATATAGCTACGTTATTTTCCATCATAATAACTCCTTTTCGGAACATCATTAATCAAATTTTAGCATAAAAACAAGTATTTTGTCAATAGAATACCAAAATTTATATAAATAAAAGGAAAACCCCAAAGGGAGTTTTCCTTTTGTATTCTATTTAGTGCCGAAAAGAACCTTGCGAATAATTTCGCCGGTCTTTTCCTCGCCAAACTCCTGCTTGAAAACATCAGTTGCAGGGCCGCCTTGGGTAATAAGTCCCGTAGCATAAACCTCAGTGCGAGCAATTTTTTCATTCTTGTTGCAGGGCTCACCCTCAAGTGCCAAAAATGCGGAAATATAATCGAGCGTATAAGCATCAAATCTCGTGCTGTCGCCCTTCTTCCCCTTTTTAGAAGTGGTTTCGGGAAGGCGGATGTCATCATACCAATGCTTCGGCTCTTCGCCCTCAGCAAATCTCTCAGGAAGATGCGCATACTTTGTTTTTACTGCATTAATAGCAGAAAGGTCGGGCATATCGTTGCCAAACGTATCGTAAAGCTCAACAATGAGAGTATCGTTGCCCATTGCGTAAATTCTATCGTATGAAAGAAGAGGAAGATCAACCTCGGTTGGTGCGATAACAAGTGTATCCATCTTCATAAGACCGAAAAAGCCCTTTGCGCGCATAACGGAAACGTGACCGAGTCCCTCTGCGTCAAATGCCTCGCAAACAAAGGTCATTCCCTTTGCCTTGAAGGTTTTGAAATCCCCCACGCTCTTAGGAGTAAGAGCGTGGTTCTTTTTAATTAAATCTAAAATCTTGTTTGTCATAATTCTTATTTGTCAAGCTCGAGCTCAGCAAGGCCTGCCTTGTGGAGCATCCAAGTACCGAGAAGGAAGAGTCCCTGACCGCAGAAGTTTACGCCCTCAGCGATCCAGTTCATAGCAGCTTCTTCAAAATCCTTAGTGGAAAGATATCCCATACCGAGACAGCAAACGAAGGAAAGAACGAAGATAGCAATAACACCGGGCTTCTTCAATTTCTTTGCAAGAATGCAAAGACCTGCATCGAGGCAGCCAAGACCTGCTACCATTACAAGCACGAGATAGGGGAAAGTAATGGAAATAACGGGTACTACTGCGCAGTTCTTAATTCCCTTTTCCTTTTTGTTATTGCAAAGCATTACAATCATACCAATGCCTGCAAGAAGGAATCCGATGGACTGTACGGGGAAGAACATTGCATTGAGTGCGGAAATATCAATATTTGCGCCTGCATAGAGGAGCTTCCAAGTTGCCTTGAGAGCGCCCGCCATAGCAACGTCAATAACGCCTGCGGCAAAGATTGCGAATGCACCCTTGCTCATCTTATTGTAAAGATCGCGAAGGAGGATCACTGCACCGATAGCAAAGAATATAACGGGAATGTAGTCAAAGAGAGCCATTCCAACAGAAAAATCGTTCATAGTGTACTCTCCTATGTATTATTTCTTTTTGTTGAGGTGGTAGATGGGAAGAAGAGGAATGATGATGGGAGTTTTGTTCGCATAATCATTGTATTCCTTGCTTTCGCCATAGCGAGCCATCTGACGCTTTTCAAGACGCTGTGCGCCGTTGAACATAATAAATACGATGCAGATGTAAGCAAGAATTACTGTAAACCACTGCCAGAAACCAACGAGGCAGTCAAGTGCGGATACAGTAACACCTGTCCAGAAAAGGATTTCGCCAAAGTAGTTGGGGCAACGAACGATCTTGTAAAGCTGCTCTGTTGCTACCATATCGGGGCGCTTTGCCTTCTGCTCGGACTTCTGCTTGTCAGCAATTGCCTCAAGAATAATACCGAATGCGGAGATTGCGATACCGATCCACTGGCAAACGGAGCTTTCTGCGCCATTGAAAAGACGGAAAGCAACACCACTTGTCTGTGCAACGTAGAGAACGCCCATAAATACCCACATAAAGAACTTAACGAAAATCGGAACTTCAGCACCGGTTGCCTCAGCAAGAGTCTTACGATATGCTGCGTTCTTGATTTCACGAATGAGAAGGAATCCGGAAAGACGGAAACCGTAGATTACGAAAAGAGCGAATTGAATGAAATTAGCAAGCGTGATAGTATAAACACCCATCAAGCTCATAACTGCCATAGCTACGCCGATAATTGCAACGGAAAAACCGTAGCCGATGGACATAAAGTAAACGTACTTCTTGAAGCCGCAAAGGCAAACGAGAAGGCTAAGTGCAAAAAATATACCAAGATGTGCCCAGTTCCACATAATAATTCTCCTTATTTATTGTTTCCAAAATAGTTGTAGATGTATTCCTTGAAGCTCTTGTCACCTGTTTCGGTGTCACCTACAAGGTCATGAGAGAGTGTCCACTTTGAGAAGAGGATGATATCATGCTTACCTGCCTTCTTAATCATAGGAAGGTTTGCAAGAATGTTGAACATCCACTTGGGCTGCCATTTGATCTTGAGGGGCTTACCTGCTGCGTCAAAGCACATAGCTGCCATCTCTTCGTAGTTGTATGTTTCCTTACCGCCAACGTTGTATGTAACGTTTGTATCGTTCATGTGGTCAACGATAAAGCGAGCAAAGTCGGGACAGTCAACAACGTTAGCCTTAACGTGTCCGTAGCCCTTGAGGAGCTGCATCTCACCCTTATCAATGTAGGGCTTGAATACCTTTGCGATATCATAGAAGTAACCTGTGGGACGGTAGATAACGTATTCCATGGGCTGCTTCTTGATTTCTTCCTCAACGAGATACTTTGCGTGAAGCATGGGAACTTCTTCAGCACCGGGCTCGTCACAGGAAATAACGGAAATGTAGTTGAATTTCTTTACGCCTGCTCTCTTGCATTCTTCGTAAAGATTCATATTACCCTTGTAGTCGATATCATAGGATGTGAAACGTGTGGATGCGCCTGTAAGACCCATTGTTGTGATAACCACGTCAGCACCCTCGCAAAGACCCTTGAGTGTTTCGGGATTTGTAGCGTCGATTGCTACGAATGTGTATTTGCCTTCGCAGCCCTCAACGGGAACTTCACGAAGGTCTGCAGCAACGATCTCGTGACCGTCTGCTACAAGGCATTTAAGAATGTCGGCGCCGAGATTACCAAAGGCGCCTGCAAGTACAACTTTCATTGTGTTTTCTCCTTTTTATTTTTTTTATTAATTACTTTTTGTTCTTTTCTTTAGCACGCTTATCGTTGATGATCTTCATTTCAGCGGCAGTGATAAGAGTAACATTGTTCTCTTTTGCCCAGTCAACGCAGCCCTTAAGAACTACAGAGAGGAATACTCTCGGAACACCAAGGATTGTTTCAAGTGCGTCGTCTGTGAATTTAACAACGTCGTCAGCGCGGTCAGCCGCATAACGAACGGACTCGAGAGATGCCTTTCTTACCTGAAGAAGCTCAGCTCTCATTCTTGTCTTTCTGTGGAACCAGAAATTCTTGGAATCACGGTAGCCGTAGTCAACAGGAAGTGCGGGGAAATCGCCAGCCTTAACGCCACGAATGATAGCGTCGCTGTACTTTTTCTTCATGAGGATCTTGTCGATCTTGAGAATGAAGTGTGCGCCGAACTTACTTGTGATACCGTTGAAATCGTGATAGGGACCTTCATAACCGTTAAGCTCACCGGGGAGATCGTTCTCTGCGCCATCAAGCTCACGAACCCAAGTACATTCAATTACCTGAATTGCATCAGTAAGTACCATGGGTCTCTTGTCTTCGGGATTAAGCTCTTCAACCATTGACTGTTCAAGCTTAAAGTTGCACTTGGGCATCTTGTCGCTGGGCTTGTCGCCGGGCCAAGAAAGCTTAACAGCTTCCTTAAATGTCTTGGGCTTGTCATCAATGAAGTTAAGAGCACATTTGCCGTTTCTAAGAATGTTCTGCGCTGTGTTGGAAGAGTTACGGCAGGAAAGAAGCATAGCGTAGTAGCCCTTGCCGGCAACGTAATAGGGTTGTACAAGTGAGTAAGGGCCAAGGTTGGTTGTGCCATCCTCACAAAGTGTGGAAATGATTACAGTGGGCATAGGGAAGAACAAGGATGTTTGATAGAAGTTATCCACTATGCGAAGATTTTCAAAGCTGCTCATTTTGTGTTTCTCCTTTTAAAATATATAAATTTATTTTACAAACAATTTTTGGATGACGGATGCGATCTCGTCATAACTCTTTTTTGCTACCGTCCAGGTAAGCAATGCCTCAGCGGTGAAATCCGCAAGGAACACGGGGTTTTCATATTCCCCAAGTATGCACGCATTTAAAATAGGCGCGGCGATTTGGCTTCTCAACAATTTATGCTTGTCACCAACGGAGGAATGGAATGCCTTAACTGCATTGGGAGAGGCAAAGATGTTCTCGTGGCTTTGTATAAATTCAGCAAGCTCTTGGTTTATCGCCTCAATTACGTCCATCGGGGTGCTCTTCCCTTCACTCTCTTTACTAACTTTCATCATTCTCTGTTGCCAGTCCTCAAGCAAGAAAGTAGCAATAAGCATATCCTTTGACTTGAAGTAATTGTAAAAAGTTCCGAGCCCTATGGAACATCCCTTGGCAATACTGCGAATGGTAACGTTCTCATAGCCGTTCTCCTCGATTTGCTTTTGTGCTTCTGCGAGAAGAAGACCTCGAACGTTCTCTATAATTTTGGGCATCAATATCACTTCCTTAAATATTTTTATGAACTCGTTCATATTAATTATACATTGTTTCGCCCGGATTGTCAATAATTTGTCAATATTTTTCATGACAAATATTGACCTTTTTATACTCTTATTTTGATTGATCTTTGTGTAATTTGACGAATAAAAGAATTGGCAATTTTGACACAAAAATAACAATATATGCTATTTTCACTTAAAATTGACTATATATTGAGTTATTTCATATTTTTATAGATATTCTCATAAAAAAATCTTTGTACATTATTGACAAACGGGGAATTATATATTATAATATATATCTAATTTGCTATGAGCAAATTTTATTTGGTTTAATAATTTTTTTATATATTAAAAAAACGGAGGTAAAAATATGGATTTTAAACAATGGTCCGGTTTTGCAGGCGAGACTTGGAAAACCGAAATTAACGTTCGCAACTTTATTAAGAAAAACTACACACCCTTCCTTGATGACCCCTCATTTCTTTGCGGTCCCACCGAAAGAACTAAAAATTCAATGGATAAGCTCAATGCCCTTCTCAAACAAGAAATTGAGAACGGTGGCGTGCTCGATATAGACGTTTCCAAAACCACAACTCTCACAAGCCACAATCCCGGATATCTTGACAAGGATACCGACGTGATCGTTGGTCTCCAAACTGACGCACCCCTTCGCCGTGCAGTAAACCCCTTTGGCGGTATGAGAATGGCTAGAAGTGCGTGCAAGGCGTACGGCTACGAGGTTTCTGATACAATCGAAGAAGAATTCAGATATACAAAAACACATAACGATGGCGTTTTCAGCATTTACACTGATGAGATTAAGGCGCTTCGTCACTGCGCACTCCTTACAGGTCTCCCTGATGCTTACGGACGCGGAAGAATTATCGGCGACTACCGCCGCATCGCTCTTTACGGTGTTGACGTGCTTATCGAGTTTAAAAAAGCCGATAAAAAGTACTACGGCAAAAAGCTCATGGACGTTGAAAACATGAGAACTCTTGAGGAGCTCCATGATCAAATTAAGGCTCTTGAGGATCCCAAAAAGATGGCTGCATCCTACGGATTCGACATCTCCAAGCCCGCATCCAATGCACGCGAGGCAATTCAGTGGACATACTTTGGCTACCTTGGCGCAAACAAGGAGCAAAACGGTGCTGCAATGAGCTTTGGCCGTTGCAATACTTTCTTTGATATTTATATTGAAAGAGATATCGCTGCAGGAACACTCACTGAGGAAGAAGCACAGGAGCTTATCGACGATCTCGTAATTAAGCTTAGAATGGCTCGTCACCTCAGAACTCCCGAATACAACGAGCTCTTCGGTGGAGACCCCATGTGGATCACCGAATGTGTTGGCGGTATGGGTGAGACACACAAAACTCTCGTAACCAAGACCTCTTATAGAATTCTCAACACTCTCTATAACCTTGGCCCTGCTCCCGAGCCCAACCTTACAGTTCTTTGGAGTGAGTCCCTTCCCACACCTTTCAAGAAATTCTGTGCAAAGGTTTCTATTGACACTGACTCCATTCAGTACGAAAATGATGACCTTATGCGCCCCATCTTCGGAGATGACTACGCTATCGCGTGCTGTGTTTCCGCTATGAAGGTTGGCAAGCAAATGCAGTTCTTCGGTGCAAGAACTAACCTTGCAAAACTTCTTCTCCTTGCAATCAACGGTGGTGTTGATAATATGTTCGGCACTCGCGTTGGTCCTCAAATGGAAGTTATGGATGGCTACTACCTTGACTATGAAAAGGTATACGATCGCTTCAAGATCTATCTTGCTTGGCTTTGCGAAGCATATGTAAAGACAATGAACATCATCCACTATAGCCACGATAAATATTCCTACGAAAAACTCCAGCTCGCTCTTCATGATACAGAGGTTGAGCGCCTTATGGCATTTGGTATCGCAGGATTTTCCGTAATCGTTGACTCCCTTTCCGCAATCAAGTACGCAAAGGTTAAGCCCATCAAGAACGCGGAAGGCCTCATTGTTGACTTTGACGTAGATGGTGACTTCCCCAAATACGGTAACGACGACGATAGAGTTGACGAAATTGGTCAAAAGGTTATCCGTAGAATGATGAGAGAGCTTCGCAAGACTCCCACTTATAGAAATGCTATTCATACTCTTTCCGTTCTCACTATCACATCAAACGTAGTTTACGGTAAAAAGAC
>JAZRHW010000081.1:0-21783 GCA_045644965.1 Eubacteriales bacterium | reverse complement strand
TGAAAACCGTAAGGTTGGTCTCGGCCACGGTAACCTGGGCGCAATGCTCCTCTCCGACGAAACCGACTGCTTCTGCTTCCTGGCAGGCCACGAATCCTTCGCAGCTGCTGAAGGCGCGATCAAGATCGCTCTCAACGCTAACAAGGTTCGTACCAAGCCCCTCCGTGTTATCCTGAACGGTCTCGGCAAGGACGCTGCTATGATCATCTCCAGAATCAACGGCTTCACCTTCGTTGAAACTGAATTCGATCCCTACACCGAGGAAGTTAAGGTTATCAAGGAAGTTCCCTACTCCGAGGGTCCTCGCGCTGCTGTTAAGTGCTACGGCTCTGACAGTGTTCCCGAAGGCGTTGCTATCATGCGTCTTGAGAACGTTGGCGTTTCCATCACCGGTAACTCCACCAACCCCACTCGCTTCCAGCATCCCGTTGCAGGCACCTACAAGAAGTGGTGTAACGAGAACGGCGTAAACTACTTCTCCGTTGCATCCGGCGGCGGAACCGGCCGTACTCTCCATCCCGATAACATGGCAGCAGGTCCCGCATCCTACGGTATGACCGACACCATGGGACGTATGCACTCCGACGCGCAGTTCGCAGGTTCCTCCTCCGTTCCCGCACACGTCGAAATGATGGGTCTCATCGGCGCAGGTAACAACCCCATGGTTGGTATGACTGTTGCAGTTGCAGTTGCTATCGAAGAGGCAAGCAAATAATTTCCATTTATTCCGGAGCATTATAAACAATGCTCCGGAATTTTATCTTAAAGCTTTTTATTATTCCTCATAAAGTTCTTAACACCGAAAGGAATCAATACATATGAAAAAAATCATTAGTTTACTGTTACTGTTTGCATTTTGCATTTCGTTAGTTTCTTGTGGCGGAATTGACATTGAAGCAGAACTTCAAGGCGAATGGATAAAATCTGCCGAAGCACAATCAAACACTCAGGTATCGCTGTATTTCTCTAACGGAACCGTTAAGCGAACTGAAATTGTCGGCGAGAGCAAAATAGAGCTTTCGGGCGTGTATACCTTAGACGCTAAAGGATACGTAATTATTTCTTATACCGACAATACTACTCAAACCCTTGCAACAATGGGTTCTGAGAACGGAATGGTACTCAGAGATTTCACAACTTCGAATTCTTATACTAAAAAATAATTTGTCCTCTCAATAGCACCGCTACATTGAAAAATATAGCGGTGCTTACTCTTTAATTATTTCTATTAGGGCGAATACATACCATTTGCACTTGTTTTGTTATATCAAACAAATAAAACAACACGTCTTTCGGATCTCCGATCAACGTGTCGTTTTTTGTATTGCAAATTTTATAAATTCAATTATTAGTTATCAATAATCTTGTTTTTTCCGCGGCAATATGATATAATAATTGCATAAAATATGAATTTGATTCAAAAAGGGGATACTCCATGAAGTTAAAAGTTCAGAATTCTTTTTTCAAATCCATCCTGCCTGCGGTGTCTTTTGGCGCGCTGACGGGTGTTCTGACTTCTCTGGCTGTTAATCTTTATAAGGTCTGCGCTAAATACGTTATGGCTTTTTCCGAGAAAGGGTATCATTTCATCTCGGAGAGGCTTTACCTCATCCCCGTTATTCTCGCCGCTTTTCTTCTGCCCGCGTTTCTGTTTGCCTACATATACAAGCGCATCCCGAATCTGCGCGGGGGCGGTATTCCGACCTCGATCGGTATTCTGCGCGGCATCATTCCCTTCAAATGGGTGCGTAACGTTATCGGAATCTTCTGTATGTCGCTCACTTCATTTCTAATAGGAGTGCCGCTCGGCAATGAAGGACCTTCGGTTCAGATGGGCGTTGCCATCGGACGAGGAAGTGTAACTACTTTTGGCAAGAGGTTTCACGCTTGGGACCGTTACTCAATGACGGGCGGTGCTTGCTCGGGCTTTGCCGTCGCGACGGGAGCACCTATCTCGGGCGTTCTCTTCGCCATTGAGGAAGCGCATCAGCGAATCTCGCCAATGATACTTATTATTGCATCCACCTCCGTTATGTTCGCAACTGCAACGACCGAGCTGATCGCCCCCATCCTTGGCGTCAGTAAAACTCTCTTCCCCGCTATAGAGCTGCCCAAGCTTGAGCTCAAGGACGTTTGGATCCCTCTCATTGTGGGAATCTCAATGGGCTTCTTCGCAGTCCTCTTCCTTAGCTATTACCGGGTGATTTTCAATTTTTTCAACAAAACTCTGAAGCGCATTCCGCACAGTTGGAAAATCTTCATTGTTTTTACGCTCACCTTCGCGGCGGGGCTTTTCTCCTTCTCGTTCGTCTCCACCGGTCACGAGCTCATACTGCACCTTTTAGACGGAAGAACTACCGTACTGATGCTGTTGCTTCTCTTGATCGTCCGTGCCACGCTAACACTCTGTGCAAACTCTAACCGCATCACGGGCGGTATCTTCCTACCGCTTATGGCTGTCGGTGCAATTCTGTCCTCGCTCCTTGCGACTTTGCTCGGACGGATTTTCGGACTTGAAAGCACATATCATACCGTGATCCTCGTCCTCGGGATCATTGCCTGTATAGCGGGAATGATGAAAATGCCCTTGACCGCGATCGTTTTCGCTGTCGAAGCGCTTTCCTGCTACGATAACGTGATCTACGTTATCATCGCGGCAGGAGTTTCGTTCCTTATCACCGAAATTTTCGGTGCGGAATCCATCAACGACCGCGTGCTTGAAAACCTCGTTCACGAGATCAACGAAGGCAAGACAACTACCATTTTCGAACGCTACATACCCATAAGTCCCGGTGCATTTGCTATCGGTATGCACGTTCGCGATATCTTTTGGCCGACGGGACTATTCGTTCTCTCGCACAAACCTGTTCTTCCCGAAGAGCTCCGCGACAAGCGTGCACCGAAAGCTCTGCACGAGAGTGACATAATCCACGTTCGTTGCACCACTTACGACGAGGCACGCACGGTTGAAAAGCTCAAAGCCATCATCGGCGATTGGGATCAATACGAACAGTCCGCCGACCGTTGATGAGCTGCGGAATATCACTTTTTTTGGCACAATAAAAAATGAACCGTTTCGGAAAACTCCGAAACGGTTTATTTTTTATTTGAAAATATCAAGCGAAACCTTGGACGTTGTCGGTCCGCAGACCTCGAGGCGGTAGCCGTCGGCGGTCTTGACGAAGCGTACGGGGTCGATGGCAACGTGTCGCGGCTGGACTGTGGTCGGGTTGTTATGCGTGTGGTAGACCATCATCAGCCCGCCGAGGTGAGTTTCGATGATCGAGCAATGACCCGTTCCGCGCGTGTCGGCAGTTCCGCGGAGGATGGGGTTGTTCGCGCTCTTTACGAATCCCTCAAGCGGATTTGTCGATGTCGCGTATCCAACTGCATAATCAGCCTCAAAATGGCTTCCCGAGTAAACGAGGTAGTAAACGCCCTCTTTTTTCAGCATATAGGGAGCTTCAACAACGCCGCCGCGTTTCATCGTGTTCTCCCACGGCTCGGTGGGCGTGAAAATGAGCTTTTCTGTCTCCCACTTGGGAGTCAGGCAATCGGATTCCATCTCAACGCCCCAGATACCGTAAGCTCTGCCGTCGCACCAGGAGGTGTAGTAGAGATAAATTCTGCCGTCTTCATCGACGAAAATATGACCGTCGATGGTCTTGGTCAGGAAGGGCATATCACCTGCGCAAACGAAGGGCCCCTCGGGCTTATCGGCAACTGCGATGCCAAATCCCGCCTCGCCCATCGAAACCGCCATATAGAACTTGCCGCCGATATATTCAACGTCGGGTGCCCACATATATCTCTTGTCGATATTCCAGGAAACCTCGGGGAGTGACACGCCGACGTATTCCCAATTTGCAAGGTCTGCGGAGCGGTAAACGGGGTATTTGTCGCCCGTGACGTACATATAATAGTAGCCTTCGTGATAGATAATATCGGGATCGGCGGCATTCTTGATGACGTTGTTTTGGTAAGTCTTGCCGTCAGTTGCCAAGGATTTGGTTTCGATGACGGGCGCTGAAAGCTCTGCGCCGTATCCGCTGACCTCACCAACGCGAACCTCGCCCGCGAGATCGGTAGTCTTCAGCTCAAATGCCGCCCACGGCTCGAGTCCGGATTCGGGATCGCTCAGATATGCGCGGAGATATTCGCCGTCAAAGTGGCAGAGGACGTCATAGGTCTTGCCGATCTCGGACGGGATAATCTTATAAGCAAGCTCGGTGCGCTTCTTTTCCTGCGTGTAAAGTCCAACGCCGTTTTTGTCGATCACGATAACGTAACCCTCACCGAAACGGATCTCAACGGAGCTGTTCTTGTGTCCGAGAGCGGTGGTGAAGGAAAGTGCGCTGTCCTTCGGGAAGCCGTCCGCGATCTTATCAAGGTCGGTTGTGTTTTGAGCGATATAAAGATCGGAGGGAAGTTCTCCGTCGGTCATCGCGTTCAACAAGCGGAACATAACAGCTTCGTACAGGTTATCGTTACTCGCCCAAAGTACAATTTTTTTGTCGATGACCGCGATGATGATATCGTTTTCGCCCTTCTCCGCAAGAGCCTCTTGGCTCTCGGGACGGTTGGTCTCACCGATAAGTATCTCGCACTCGCGTTCGGGTGTGGATGCGTCGGGAAGATAGGAAATGCCGCCGAACTCGTTCGAAGCAAGCAGAGCAAGGTATTTCTCTTTAAATGCATCGCTTGGATATATTATAAGATAATCTGAGGGATTGAATTTAAGCATTGTTTCCGCCTCACTTTCCACCGCTTCTGCGGTAGTTTCTGCTGATATTGTGGTCTCTTCCCTATTCCCCTTTTCGCAGGCAACGAAAACGGCAAGGAGCGCAGCACACGCTAAAAATGTCAATAAAATCTTTTTCATAGCTCTACCCGCTTACGCCTTATCGAAAAGCTCGATAAGGTATTTTCCGATCTCAACCGAATACTGCTCGTAAAGCTCTCTTGAAGCGGCGTGGGGAACCTTTTCGGGCTGAAGCTCGAAATTAAATTCGCCCTCGTAGCCCGCCTCCTTGAGCGCGGTCATGACCTTTTTCCACGGGACGGTGCCCATAAAGGGAGCCTTGTGCATATCGGATGCGCGGTTGTTATCGTGAACGTGGAGCATCTTGATTCGCTTGCCCATAGCCGCGATAACCTCGGGGAGTTCATTTTCCATGAATTTATTTATATGCGCGTGACCGATGTCAAGGCAGATTCCGACCTTGTAACCCTCGGCGGCAAGTATGTCGACCGCCTCTATCAGCTCGTTTATCGGGCGTTTAGCCATATTTTCGATCGCAATACCGATGTTCTTTACTCCCGATTCGGCGACAAGCCGCTTGACGTATTCGACAGTGCCCTCGACGGTGTTGACGTGCATAACCGTCCACTCCGCGCCGAGGTATTCGGAAGCCTTGAGTGAGCGGACCGCCATTTCGTGAAAATAATCGAATCTTTCAGCCGAGGGATCGGTGTAATCGTAACGGTAGGGCAGATGAGTCGATACGATCTTAATGCCGCACTCCTTCGCCTCCGCTATGTACGGATCGAGATTCGCCTCCCAATTCTCCGAGTCGAGGATATCCTCGCGCGGATAAGGATCGTCGTTGTAGATAACGCGGGTAAAGCCGACGTCAATAGCATCGTAACCAAGCCTTTTCAGCTCTTTTATCTTTCTGATATTTGCATTTGCGGAAAGTAACATAACTTTTCCCTCCAAAATTTATTTCTTTGAAAATCTTCTCGCATATCCGCATCGGCGGCAAAGCTCCTCGACGGCGCGGCGGCGAGTAAAGCCGTCATAGATCGCGCGGGCGCGGGGAGTTGCGAGAATATCGTCAATCTCGCTTTCAAAGAGATTTCCGAGTGTAACGATGCCCTCCGAATCGAGGCAACAGGGAACCACGCTTCCGTCTACGAGAACTCCGAACTGATCGCGCAGACCGAGGCACAAGCAATCTCCTCCCTCGCCTATCGACGGCGCAGAAAGATCGGGCCAATCGAATCTGTCGCCAAATTCAAGGAAAAGCCGCGAGTGCAGGCGGTAGCTATCGCCGCCGCGCATCGGCTTCCACTCCTCGGGGAATTTTTCGTGCAGGCGGGCAAGTACTGCCTCGTTTGTCTTTTCATCCTCCGAGCCGAGATTCCAAAGGCGGAGAACGGTATATATCCCCTTTTCGGATGATTTCAGCGCAAAATCTGCGCAGTTGTCGAGATATGAAGGATCGGCAAATGCAGGATTTGCCGCGGGCGCGTGGAGCGATATGCTGATCTTATAAAACGGCGCGGCAAGCAGGTCGTCACCGTATTTTGAGAGCAGAGATCCGTTCGTGGTCAGCATCGGCGAAAATCCCTTTTCCTTTGCCATTTTGACAAATTCGGGGAGTGAGGGGTGCAAGGTCGGCTCACCCATCAGGTGAAAAAAGAGATATTCGACCTTGCCGCGCAAACGGTCGGTTAAAAGATCAAATTCCTCCGCCGTCATAAACTTTTTCGTTCTTTTCGTCTTGTGACAGAAGGAGCAAGCAAGATTGCAGACGTTCGTGATCTCAAGATATGCCTTATTTATCATCAGTATCTCTCGCGGAGCGCGGTGCTTGCGTGCATCATCGGCAGACCGTCGCGGTAGATGTGGGAGTCATTCGACAGAGTCAGCACGCGTGCGCGCGCATAGCCGTCAAAGGTCCAATTTCTGCCCTCATCAAAAGCGATCGCGGTCACGCCCGTGTGCTTCATTTCAAAATGAGTGGAATAATAGGGGAAAGGAATATCGAGCAGTTCGCTCATAAACATCTTTCCCGCGCCCTCGTGCGCAAAGAGCGCGATGCGCTTATCCTTGACGTTCTTGGTGACCTTATAAAGTCCCTTTTCGCGATCGTGCTCGAGACCGAGTGTGGCGAGCCACGCATCAAGATTGTCGCCGATACGGCGGCAAGCCGCGCCGAGGTTGAATTCGGCAAGCTTCGGATGCTCGTGCCAATTGTCGCCCATTGATCTGACCTCGCGCGAGGCAAGGATCTGCGAATAGATCGGGTTCGCCCAACACCAGGTATCGGATTTTTCGTCGATCGGGAGTGCCATTTCGCGGTAAGCGTATTTTTCGTGCATCCAATCGAGCAGGATCGGTTCTTTGCCGATAAGCTCGCAGGTAGGCTGTGCTGTCTGCATAGCGCGTGTCGAGGTCGATGCGTATATCTCATCGATGCCAAAAAGCGCAAGACGCTTCGCCACCGACTCCGCCTGACGGTGTCCGAGAGGCGTGAGCTGATCGGGGCTGTAAATAGGATCGCCGTGGCGAACGTAAAAGAGTATCATATTTTATCTCCTATCAATTATTTCAACTTCACAAAAATCAGGCGTGCACACCGAAAGCGAGCAACCCGAAATTTCGGTTTGGAAAAGGTATTCGTCAAGATCGAAAATGCAAAATTCTCTGAAATCTTCATCAATTCCCTGCCCTGTCAGCTTGACGTAGGCTTCCTTTGCCGTCCAAATATTGTAGAAAGCCGAAACGGTATCCGCATCAAGCGAGTCGACCTCGTCGCGGTGGAAGAAACGCGCGGCAATTTTGCGGCATCGCTCTGCCTCGTCAGAGCGGTTCTTATATTCCTGAATATCAACACCTACCGGTTCGTCCGAAAAAGCGCAAGCGAATATATCACCGCTGTGGCTGACCGAAAAATGGATCGACGGAGTATTCGGGAAATACGGCTTTCCCCTCTCTGCGCGCGCGACGGTAAAATCGACCTCAGTCACCCCGACAAGAGCACAATATTCGCGCGCAAGATGTGCGACAACCGCATCCGTAGAGTCCGTTTTTTTCGTAAGGAACAAATATACCATTTTCTCCTCCGAGCTATAATTCTTTTCATATTATACCACATTTCGCAAACCTTTTCAAGCCTTTTGGCAAAATAGAGAGCGGACGCTTGCGCGCCCGCTCTCTTTCATTCAAAAGCTTTTATCAGTTCTTGCCCTGAAGGTCGTTCTCGTACTTCTCGACCATCTTCTTAGACGTGTTACCCGTACGACCTTTACTCCGTGCATGGAGCTTTTTAAGCCATTTTTCCGTGTTTTTGCCTGTAAATATCTTGATTTCAAGCTTCGCTGTATCATCATCTATTAATGTGACGAAGATTTTGTCTATATATTTGGCAACAAATTCTGTTGAAATCACGCCTGTGCTTGCATCCTTAATTGCCGCATCAAGCCTTGTTTTTACCTCTCCGATATGCTTTCGGTATTCCTCTTTGGTGAAGAGTTGTTCTTCTAGCTCTGCGAGGTTTTTCTGTGCCTCCTCTACCTCTCGGTCGCAGGTTGCGGTCATGGACTTGAAATTTGCCGTTGTGATAGAGCCAATCGTTACAAGCTCAAGGAGCTTGTTTTTCTTTTGGTCTGCAAGCTCGATGATGCGCTTCTGTTCTTCCATCTGCTTGGTGGTTTCATCGTCAGCTTCCATTGATCTGAACATTTCTTCGTAGCTTGCAAGCAGGGCTTCGACATCAACTCTCGTTTCGCTGAATACCTCGAACAAGATCGGCTTGACCTCATCCTCGTATATCGGGAAGGACGGGCAAGCATCTGCGCCGTTGTTGATCTTGTTGGAGCAAACCCACTTGGAGTTTACCGTGCCGTCCTTGCTTTTGGACTCACGGCGGTAATAGGCAGTGCCGCAATGGGCGCAATACAATTTACCCGTCAGCAGATTGGCGTGGTTGCAGATGCCTTGGCGGTTCTTCACGTCCTCGCTTCTGCGAGCCAACACCTCGTTAGCTTTATCCCATATTTCTTCTGATACAATGGCAGGAACGATTTCGCCCGTTTCATCCTTAAACATAACCCATTCTTCGGGTGGCAGGAATTTCTGCTTCTTGGTGAACATATCCACGATACGCACTTTATTGCCGACGTAATATCCCTTATATTTAGGATTGGAGATAATTCCCGACATTGTGGTGTGGGCGATTTTGTTGCCGTTGTAATTACGGTAGCCCTGATCGTAGAAAATCTTTTCCAGCTGCTTCATACTGTATTCGCCCGTAGCATACAGACGGAAGAGGTCACGTATCATCGGCGCTTGTGTTTCATCTATTACCAAGCGTTTATCCTCTTTCTTGTATCCGAAGATACGGCTGTTGCCAAGGACTACGTTTGATTTGATGGCTTGCTGATGTCCGAATTTTATACGCGAGGAGAGCTTACGCAACTCGTCTTGGGCTATGGAGGACATAATTGTGAGGCGAAGCTCCGCATCCTCGTCAAGGGTGTTGATGTTATCATTTTGAAAGAACACGCCAACGCCCCATCCGAGCAGTTCTCTTGTGTATTGCAGAGAGTCGAGAGTGTTACGGGCAAATCGGGATATTTCTTTTGTAATGATGAGGTCGAAGAGTCCTTCCTTTGCATCCGCAATCATCTCGTTGAAGTGCTTTCGTTTCTTTGTTGAGATACCCGAAAGTCCTTCGTCTACGTAACCGGGGACATAAGTCCATTGCTTATTTTTCTGTATGAGTTCTTCGTAATACGATATTTGGTTATCGAGGGAGTTTATCTGTTCTTCGCTATCTGTTGAAACACGGGCGTAGAATGTAACTCTCAAAGGAATATCGTATATCGATTTTGTTCGTAATAATGTTCTGATATTTAATATATCCATATCGTTTGCCTTCCAAAAAGTTCGTTTTATCATTTTTATTATCTTAATTATATCACAATCGACCTTGTTTTGCAATACAAAAATCGAAAGTCCCAAAATAAATTCTTTGATGTTTATGTATCGGAAGATTGCTGTGATATCTTCCGAGGTGAACACGCTCACCTTGCGTCCCTTTCGGGAGATCGTTTTGCCCTTCTAATGGCAATCAATTCGGTCATCTTTTTATATTCCTTTTCCGAAATTGTGCCATGCTCAAAGAGATAGCGGTTGAAATAATTCAACCAAATATCTTCTGCCATACGCTTCTCGAGTTCTTCATCGCTCAGGATCTTCCCCATTAAAGCACCTCGCTTCTTTATATTTAAAACATACCATCAAGAGTATTGATAGCAAATAATAGATTAATTCAAACATTTCCGCACTCTCCATTCTTACTTCACTATTCGACCTCTCCTCGCCGCACTCTCCTCGCGCTCCTCACCGCATCGCACTCACCTCTCTGCACAGCTCGATCTCTCCGATCTCTCCGCTCGCTCTCGGAATTGCCGTCAATTACGGTGACTCGACTGTGAGTTTACCGTAATCGACGGTGATTCTACTGTAATTCTACCGCAGTTTACAAATCAAAAAGGCATTTCTTCATCGTCTATATTGATCAATTCATCTTCTTCGATCGCGGGCTTCTTTTTAGGTGTACCAACTCGGTGCTGATTGATCCATTTGCGACTGGACGCAGCTAACTTCTCTTGTAAGGTGAGGAAGGTAATGGTCAGGGTTCTATCTGACTCTAAACGTTCTTGCAGATCTGACGGTAAAGGTTTTGAACCGCCGAACTTGTCGTAATACAGCAACGCAAGGAGCAAGCATCCCGATTCTTCAAGACTGCACATCTCATACAGCACGTCAAACCACTCGTAATAAAACAAGGCCCCCTGCTTATCCGCATGTCCGAGCTTCTGCTTTTCGGTAAGAGTGTCATAATAATTGTTTAATTTAATATGTTTCATATTTTTAAATTCCTTTCGTGTGTTTATTTTTCGAAAATATTATCATGGAATGTTTTAACTTCTGTTTTTAAATTTTCGTACGATTCTTTCCAGTACTGTGCGAGCGATTTATGCCTTCTGGTGGGCAATTCGAGTGACTCAATAAAGCTCTTGCCGCGCTCTAAACCGAATTCAGCCATATATTCGGCATACGACGTTTGAAGCTTACTGAGGGCAACCTTGCCGTTTACATAGCGACGAGCAGAGAGGCGACGTTCTCCGTCTGATTCATCAAGGGGAACCAGAATAGCGTGGTTATGAGGTGTCGATTCGTCCATATCCAAGCGGAAAGAGATTATATTTTTGGAACCTCCAAAATTGTCACTTAGCCATCGAATATTTGCTTTTGACCATTCAATAAGGTCAAATGTACCTTCAGCTTCGGGAGAAAAAGCGAAAATAAATTCAAGAGCGTAGACAGCGTTCTTTCTTATCTTGATGCCTTCGGTCAGCTTTTTGAAGCGTTGCACAATGGTAGAATCCTTGTCATAATATTTCGAATTGAAGAATTTTACCCCGCGTTCCGGGTGTTTTCGGTGAACAAGTCTGTCTCTGTTTTTCGCGTGAAACTCGACCATATTCAGTGCCGTCAAGCATTTCAATTTGCTGAATCGCATTATACAATATCTGCTCATCTGCGCTTCCTTCCTCTGTGGCATATCTCAACGGCATCACACTCAAAGCAATCCGAACAAACCTCCAGCCCTTCCCACGGTGTCAACTCATATTCGTCAAGGTCAAATTCTTCAAACACAAATTCCGAAACCTCATCCTCAAACGTGCCGTATTCCTGCAAAACAAAAATCTCCTTGGCTTTGGTATCGGCACTTTTTTCATCTTCGGTTTCAGAATTTGTGTACTTACTACGTTTTTGCTCTTCACAAGCAAAAACTGTAAGCTCTGCCGAGGGCTTAGGTTGCGTCTTGGGAAGCAATAATTCTTCCTCAATGCGGATTTGCCCCTTCATAGGCTCATCGTGAATTATTGCTACTTCTTTTTTAGAAAAATACATTGATTTTTCTCCTTTCTTTTTTCTTAAGTATGATAGAAATTTTCCAAGAAAGTGTATCGTACGCTTTCTTTTCCTTGAGTATGACAGAAAGAAAACACGAAAAGCCGCTTTTGAATAGCGTTTTTTCGTGTTTTTTGAAAACTTCTATCAATTTGGCTGATTTTTGTGTATGATTTACAAAAACGACCATCAAATTTCAGCGATAACAACCAAAAAATATTTGATTGTTTATCGTTCATCATCTTCTATACCTAACATTTGCCGACCTCTGCTATCTCCACACAAATCCGCAACCGTGCCTTTAGAATACAAGTCACGTTCTATTGTCAATCCAAAAGGCAAATTAACGTTCTCAAGCTCAGACAGCATCACATATCCCCACTCCCACTCAAAGATATGGCAATATCCAAACAGCAGCCAATCACCGTCCTCTTGTTTTTCACCTTCCGTAATCAACCAAGTTCCCGCGCCCACGGGATTAAAGTATTTTACTATAACTTCCGCATCTTTTCCTCTTGCGTCAGTTGAGCCGATCGGTGATTTCGTAAGTTTATCCTCTATCTCTTTTGTAATTAGTTTCATGCTTCGTTTCCCTTTCTAAAGTATTTCCTTTAGTATGAAAGAAATCAAATAGAAAAAGGGCATATGCGTTTTTTATCGCATATGCCACTTTAGCTTGATAAATACAATTAAAATTTCGAAAGCAAATAAATACAACCACTTAGTAAAAAACAACCGAGCTCTTTTTTGAACTCGGTTGTTTTCTCAAATTAATGATATTGAGTGTAAAGGTCTCTTTGCGCAGGCTAAACACCCTTCATACTCGCCTAACAGCGGCGAAAAGGTTTATAAGGTACGGGGAAAACGAACAAAAGGTGCGTTAAATCCCCCAAATATCAAATTCACCTTTTAATCAACCTGCTTCGGAGTCGACACAGTTAATTAAATTAAACGCCTGCGGTGACGAAAGAATGTCAAGCGTTCCAGGAATGCCGGTATCGTAATCAAAGTCATAATCTATACTGCCATCCTCTTTAACCGTGCAAAGAATTACCTCAGCCATTTTGATGTATCGGTGTCCTTTCTTTTCTGAAAGATATTTCCAACCTCTATATCCAAAGAGGGGCGCAGGGGGTGCCTTGGACAAATCATATTGATTCCAGAAATATCCACCGTGAAAGTAGAAGTAGTTGATAAAAACGGAACTGTCAAGATCTCCTGCTTTTTCACCCTTGGCGTTGAACAGCTCTTCACCGCGAAGTTCCCATTTTTCATCAATATACAAACATTTGCCATACTCTTTTTCAAGCTTTAAAATCTGGCGCAGAGTTACAGGAACGATCCATTTTTGAGGTGAGTTTAGAAACATTGTTCTAGTTTCAATCACACTTTCATTTGCCTCGTTTGGAAGCACAAGTTCGGTATTTTCGTTTATTGCACCTTCCTTGGGCACCTTAACAAGAATAAAGTGAGGGTTATCTTCAGACGGTAAATAAACAGCATCACCTTCCACTGTGCAGCATGAAAGAATATAATTCGAAACAGTCCCATCACGGTTGAAGGGGAAAGCGCCAACACCGATATATTGCAAATTGGTATTTTTAGGTATATGTATGGACTTGATGGAGGTGGCGTATGTAATCGCGCGATGAGAAAACGCGAACTTATCGATCACCTCAAGGCTTATAGGTAAGTAAAGATCTACTATGTTGGCCTGGTGAATAGGGGTAATCACCTTAATTCCCTCTTCAAAAATCAAATTTTGAATATTGAGATTATTAAGCGTGTTTCCATATTTTTTGATCGTACCGGGCACCACCACTTTTTCAAAAGGAGTAAGGGAGATCTTCTTTAAAAGCTTATTTTTACAGTTACGATCAATGGCGATTTCCGTTACCTCGTGGCCGTCAAACTCGCTTGGAAAAACAAGCTCCTTATCATCATCGTAAATGTTTACAAGAGTTGCCTTGCAGGATTTTGCCTTTACTTCGTATTTAAATACGGGATTACCCGGTGTTGCTTCATCGAGAACGGGAGCGACGGGAAGTGTTTTTACATCAACCAGAGGACATTTTTTAAACGCATTTTTCCCTACTTTTTTTACGGTGCTTGGTATTGCTACTTGGGTCAGGCTTGTGCATTGTTCAAATGCGCTCGAGCCGATTTCCAGAAGACCATCGTTAAACACCACGGATTTTAGCAAAGTGCATCTGGCAAATGCCGAGGATGCAATTTTTGCAACCTTATCCGGGAATTCAAGTCTCTCAAGGCTTGCGCAGCCGTAAAACGCTTCAGTTGAGATCGTTTTTAGTTTTTTGGGAAGAGAAACACTTTTAAGAGAGAAGCAACCCGAGAATGTCTCTTTTTCCATTCGGGCAATATTATCAGGCAAGACTATTTTTTCAAGCGAACAACAGTTTTTAAATCCATTCGCTGAAATCGTTCTCAAGGTGCTTGGTAGGGAAACATATTTTAGATTTTTGGCGCCATGAAAGGCATGGTAACCAATTTCTTCAACACCATGGGGCACTGCAAATTCTGTTGCTGCTCTTGCCGAGCAATAATGATATAGAATTGCTCCGTCTTTGCTATAGAGCGCTCCGTCTATTGATTTTAAATCAGGGTTATCTTCAGCAACATCTATTTCGGTCAGCGTTGGTATATTAATCCAATATGCGAAAAATCTATTTAGCGTGGAGGGAAATGAAATTTTGTTAACAGGCGGAAGGTTTGAATATAAGCTTTCAAGTCCCTCAGGAAGAGTTATACTTTTGGCAAACCGGCAATCTCTAAATGCATTAGTGCCGATTTTTGTAACACCATATGGCACGACAATGTCTTCATCATGACCATTATATTTTACCAAAACGCCATCTTCAATCACAAATTTTTCACTATCTTTCATAGTAAGCTCCTTATTTGATAAATATTGTCACTTTTTATGCTTATTAGTTTATATAATTTAATTTTCCCATAGATAGTTGTGTTAAAAACTCATTATTTTATATTTCCGATAATTAAATTTTCTCGATAGTATCAATCTCATCAGCACAAACAATTCTTCTGCATCTTCTATTGCGCCAATCGTTTGGTTTGATCTGTGCGTTCCATTCCGCGCGAGTACCGGGGAAAAACAACGTATCGATGTAATATTCTCTATCCTTGCCAAAGCGAATTTCGCCGTCTGTGCAATACACCACATCCAAATCGGGAGTCTGCCCCGGTGTTTCGAGACACGAAAACTCATAAATTGTGCCCCTATAAATAATTTTCTTCAAGGCGTCACAGCCGACGATTGCATTGCAACCGAACGTTTTCATATTACTTGAAAATGACAAAATCTCAAGCGAGGTGCAAAACTCCAGCGATTTGAATCCTATTTCAACAGTTGAATCGGGTAAATATAATTCCTTGATATGTCTATTGTGGTAAAACGCCTTGTAGCTGATTAAATCCCCTCTGAGCTCAGGGCGGCTATCTTTATCGGAACCACGCAATTCACCGCCAATATGTGTTACACCTTCCGGAACAACAACGACGGGATCGCGTCCGATATATGATTTTAATATGCCGTCTTCAATGATATGATTTTTCATAAACAGCGTCCCTCACTTTATTCTATTATTTTATTATTTTATTATTCTTTCGACATCATCTCGAACTTCAATTGTTTTCCTAAGTCAACAATATACTGATATAACTCTTCATCAACATCTTGATTAAATTTACTGTATGCTTGTCTGACCTCAAACATATTATAGTCAATTTCTATGGTAACATAAGGAGTGTTTTTCTTGTCTCAAAAAACAATGCTTGATAGGTGCTTGGAAATACTTTTGCCATACAGTTGTTTATTCCTCATCCTCGTCAATATATTCATCATCGAAATTAAAAAGTTCCAGATTATATTTTTGAGCAAAAGCAGTAGCTTTTTCAATGTTTATAAGAGAAGGAAATTCATGCTCTATATATTCGAATCCCGCTCCACGCTGATAAATTGCAAGCATTTCATCTTTAATTGTATCAACAAAATAATTTTCCTGTAATTCAAATTTGTAGCCGGTTTCAATGAGTGACAAAACATATTTTTCGAGATCTTCCGCCAATTCAATGCTGTTTAGTCGATCAAAGAAAAACTCGTAGTAATCTTCTAATAATCTATTAACACATTCTTTTGACGCATTTTTCAACACTTCGATGAATCGCTCGAGACTTGTTTCTGCAAAATACATCAACAGTTCAGACGTTACATATATATTTTCAGGATGAAGCGCGTACGCTTGCTCAAAAAGTTTTACAGATTTTGTATCGTCTTGCCAATTGTCCAGAAAATTGCTGTATTCTAAGATTGAGCACCATACACCATCGTCGTCCAGCAGATTTGCCGCCTTACGCAGATCTATAAGTTGCGGCACCTCTATTGAGCCAACCTCAAAACCTTCGTACTCACCGTTGTAATACAGCCAAAAAAGTATCTGCCGGCCTACATCTATGGTAAGCAAGGCTTCCTCAAAGATTTTAACTTCTTCATTATTTAACTCGCCCACACGCTCGCATTCCCAATTTTCAACAAAATCAAGATACATTGCCCTGAGAATGGGAGATTCATATGTTTCTGAAGCAAGTTCTTTGAATTTATCAAAGTCCGGAAATCCGGGCACATCAATTATATCCCCATATTCAAAAGCATACTTTCCGGTTCCATAAATCTGCATCAGCTTTGTCATGGCGTCACCATCAAAGCACTGCTTTTCCGAATTGCTTGCATTCAAAAGAATTCTCTCTATGTCAGGAATTTTACCGTTCTCTTTACATGCGTCTATATAATCGCGAAGCCTATTGTTCAACTCTTCGAGACAAAGGTTTTGCCAATAAGGGCTATCTTCATCTTGACATTGTTCATAAAGAAAAACTTCCGCAAACTCTCTTGCATCCTTATAAGTACGTCGATACAATACATAACGAAGATATTCCTGAGCTTCGACGCTTCTACCTAACTTATCCAAAAGTACCGCATAGCTATTGTTAACCGCACCGTATTTATCCTTTTCACCGGATATCATTTTGAAATGCGCCTCGGCTTCATCGTATCTGCCGTTTTCTTCGAGCCAAACACCGCAGGTGTGCATACAATCATAAAAATCGGTTATTTCTGCCCACTGATAGTAATATTCGGCTTTTTTCAAATCTCCGTTTCGATAAGCAGTACGAGCCAAATCGCAGAAATCCCAGCCGCTCATTAAACGCAGTTCATTCGGATAGTCCGTAGTAGTAAATTCTCCGCCGCCACACGCGACAGTTTTTAAATTATGGAAAATAGAGCACAAAGCTTCAAGATCAAGAACAAAACCATCTCCCAAGTCAAGCTCCCAGTATTTCCTGTTATCAAAAACAATGCATTCGATTTTATCAGCATATCCTTGTACACATTCTTCAATTTTTAATGTTACTTCTACCGAGAGGGCACCAAGTTCCACGTTTTTATCAAGCCCCGTGGGATCAAGAATCTCAACTACAAGGCCTTTTTTATCCTCGGATATATACATGCCTTTTACAATCTCGGTAAATTCAATAGTAGCTATTTTCAAAATATATGCACCTCTCTTATCGGATTGACTTCTAACAGCCTTTTAATATTTTCCTTCAATTCTTTTCAGTGTAGCTTTTACCTTGGACAAGAAACTCTCTTTATCTTCAACAAGAACATTATAACCTTCAAAACTAACAAAATAAAGCTTACCATCTTGTACTTCAAAGGCTTTGTTAAATACTTTTTCGTTCCAGAAAATCTTCTCAAATAGTCCTCGACACTCGCCTTCCGGAACAACGACAATAGAATCGTGGCCGAGATATGATTTCAGTATACCGTTTTCAACAATAAAATTTTTCATATACATATATTTTCTCTCTTTCTTACAAAAGAGCATCATTCTCCTTTGGGAGTTATCAAAATAATCACGAGTTCTTACAATCAACAGTAGTAACAGAATCTGCACCATTGCCGAACTGCTGTCTTGCCTGAACCAGCGTATTCATTTTTGCTTGAGAAGCGTCAATCGCTCTGACAAAGATAACGATCTCCTTGCCGATATTTCCACTTTTTGCAATGTATTCAAAAGTTTTATCTATATTTGACAATGAATTTTTCTTTTTTGGCAACCTGTTCCATATAACTTCCTTTGTACACATGTAAGGTGGTATTACTTAATCCCTGCCCATGCCAAAATGATTTATCGCGCTCGCGTGTTTCTATCCATGTCACGCTTTTGGGGAAATATACATTATTCAAGCACATATCACCGAACGCATTACCGGCAATTGATTCCACTCCATCGGGAATAATTACGTCCGAAAGACGGCATCCAAAAAATGTTGCATACTCTATCGATTTGATTCCGCGAGGAATAGAAACTTTCTCAAGTCCGGAATATTCAAAAGCAAAATCTGCAATTCGTTCCATTTTGTCCGGGAGCCTGATTTTTTTCATATTACTACAGCAGGCAAATGCATTCTGACAAATAAATTTCACACTATTAGGAATAAAAAATTGCGTAATATTTTTACAGCCAAAGAAAGCAAAAGCTCCTATGCTTTTTATTCCGGAGGGAATCTCAGTAGCGCAAAAGGCTTTGCAGTTTTGGAATGCGTAGTCACCTATACGCTCCAAATTACAATCTGCCGGTATAGTCGGATTTTTAAAGCCGTAAACGAGCTCATGCGTAACATCGTTTATTACACAGTTTTGAACGATGCGAAGATGTTTATTTTCTTCATCAATAATCACCGATTCCAATGTGTTTTTTTGACCGAAGGTCTCATCACCGCCTCTGTTTACGAAACAAATATCTTCAACACTTTTAGGAATATAAATTTCAAGCAAATTTTCCGGCACGGAATATACGTTAACAAATCCTTCGGGAATACTCCAAATCTCCCCTATTTTCACATAATTAAATGCTTGATGTTTAATCGTCGGAACAACGCCTTCAGGAATATTTTCAAGTTTGTCCGGAAAAACGATTCTTTCAATTTTGTTGCCTAAGTAAAACAACTCCGAGCCAAGAACATATACACCGTTTGAAAAATCGATCGTTTTCAGATTGTTACTCTCATAAAATGCACGAAATCCGATTTCTGTTATACTTCCCGAGAAAACAATTTCATCTAATAGCTCGGCAAAAAACTCTCTTCTAAATCCTTTTTTAAATTCAATACTAAAGCAATAGTCACCGATTTTGGACACCTTGCGATTTCCGATGTGAGAAGGAACAACAAGTTTACGCGCAAGCCCTTTGTAATTGGTTAAAGAAACCGTTCCGTCGTCACAAATTTCATAATCCCAAAAATTTTTCATCGTTTTTTCGGAATAAAAACCGCAACGATTGTGATTTTCGATTTGTTTTTGGGACATATTTTTGATTTCCCAAGACTTGAGAAAATCTACACATTTAGTAGCTCCTGCCTCAATCGCTGCATCCAAAAATGACTTGTAGAACTTCGCGCTGTCTATACGACCGTATTCGGCCATGATTTCCAATCCGTAAGCCAAATCGAACAAAAGGATCATAGGAAGGAATTTAGTAGCATTGTCGATCAGATATTGATTATGGACATCGACGGATTTTTCGCTATAACCATCACCACGCGCAAACAAATAACCCTTTAACGCAGCTCTTTTGTGAATTTCCGTAAAACGCGAAAGATCTTCAGTGCCCATGACAATACGCAATTTATGAGCGTTATACGGGAAAGCCTCTTCATGAATAGCGTGATACTTTCCTAAAAGCACAACTTCCTCTATGATCGGAAGCCGTATCATTCCTTGACCGATAAAATCGATACTTGACGGAATGACAATTCGTTTAATACTTTCACAATTGTCAAATGCGTTTTTCCCAAACCCGATTGCACCATCGGGAACAATAATTTCAGTATCTCCCTGATCGGGTATGCACTGCATTAAAAATCTATTAATAACAATATACTGCATAAATATCTATCCTCTTTTTTGATTAAAACCTACTTTTCAGTTTGAGTGTTTAGCAATCGGCTCCAGCTATGTAGAATCCATCATACCATTTAATAGCGCTGACAGTAACCATATAGAACAAAGGATAATACTTGTCATATGCAGCGCGAAAATCTTCGAAGAATTTCACGAAATCTTCCGGCTCAACTTTTTCTTTTCTCGAAATGATAGGAGTAGATTCGCCCTCAAAAGATACCTTCATGTTAAAAGGGGAGTATTTTTCAAAGAGATTTACAATATCCTCTTTGAATTGCGGTTGAACAGCTCTATCCTTTATATAAATTCCTACAAGATCTTCTTCGGGTTCGTATTCGACCCAAATGATTCCGCCATAAAGGTCACGGCATCCAGCCATAAAGAAAACAAAACCTGTTTTTGGTGTCTTCGTGCCTAACACAAGAACATTGGGGTTGTCTTCAGACTCCTCCAATTCCCAATCACAAAAAGGATCATCCCAAGCTTTGATAACAGCGTTAATTAAAGCTTCTTTTTTCTGTTCGACAATAGATTTTGTTTCGGTAACATTTTCTTCAGCAGCTACCACTTCTGTTTCATCCTTCTCGGGGGCAATTACATTGCCATCTTCGGATTCAACAAACCGAATATTGTTTTCTTTCGCATACCTCTCAGCATATGAAGAACGAGGTGCATAGATAGTGAGATTTTTACAAAGATCAAAAGCTCTATATCCAATCTCTGTCACACTCTTTGGTATAAAAATGCTTAACCTTACACAATACGCGAAAGCATAGTCTTTAATACTCACTATGCTATTAGAAAGAATTGCTTGTTCAAGATACATGCAACCGCAAAACGCCGCATTCTCGATGGTCATTACATTGTTTGAAAAAGTAACACTTTTTATCCAATTTGCATGACGTCCTGCAAAGCACTCTTCCCCGACTACTTGCACACTATCAGGAATAGCGATATGCCCACCATCACCACAATAGTTGATTAAAACTCCGTTTTCAATTACAAAATCTTTATCTGCCATTTTCAGCCTCCGTTTTTGCATTAAATTATCGATGAGAAATTTGAATGTAATGCAGGATTATTAATTTATTTTTCATTTTTATAATTAGAGAAAATAATTTCCTCAATTATATTTACTCTCTAAGTCGGTCCGTGTCTCAAAGCCTCTGAATTCCGAAACGTCAAAAGCAAAGATTTCATCCAACGGATGGCTCGGATCACTTAAACTAAGTCGCTTACCGTCTATGTAATATCCTTTCAATTCCTTATTGTAAAACAAATCCCACGCGCTGCATTCTCCAAAGTCAAGATACATTTCAGTTGGCTTGTAATCGTCGTCAATCCAATATACAAGCTCGCAATAGATTTCTGAAATCTTGGTGGGTTCTCCAAGAAAATCTGACACTGCTTTTTCTATGTCGGAAATTTCTAATAGGTTATATTCTTTTGTAATGGTTTTCATATTATGTTCTCCTGTTAATTTAAATTATTAGAATTGTTTTTTATATTCGCAATTTCAATACAATTTTAGTATCAGCATATAGCGACAAAAGGGATATTGTTTTCCTTGGCATATTCAGCAGCATAGGAATTCTCAGAAGCATGGATAGTTAACTTATCACATTCCCCAAAAGCATCATAAAATATTCTTTCCACGCTATCCGGAATATAGATGTCGCGAAGTGCCGTACAGCTTTCAAATACGCCCTCTCCGATAAACCAAGTTCCACGTTTTTATCAAGCCCCGTGAGATCAAGTATCTCAACTACAAGGCCTTTTTTATCCTCGGATATATACATGCCTTTTACGATCTCGGTAAATTCAATAGTAGCTATTTTCAAAATATATGCATCTCTCTTATCGGATTGACTTCTAACAGCCTTTTAATATTTTTTCTTCAATGCTTTTTAGTGTCGCTTTTACATTGGACAAGAAACTCTCTTTATCTTCAACAAGAACATTATAACCTTCAAAACTAACAAAATAAAGCTTACCATCTTGTACTTCAAAGGCTTTGTTAAATACTTTTTCGTTCAAGAAAATCTTCTCAAATAGTACGCGACAC
>JAZRHW010000080.1:0-4258 GCA_045644965.1 Eubacteriales bacterium | reverse complement strand
CATTGACAATAATTGTAGTGAACCTTGAGCGCCATAAAGAGTGCGTAATCCTCTAACCAGATCGCTGTATCCTTGCAAAATTTTTCATATTCCGCATTAGGAGTAAAGCGCGCAAATGCCTTACGAAGCATTTCATATCTTGTGTTGAAGAGCCAACCGTAATCCACCTTACCCTGCTCGTGCTCATAGGAGTGGAGCTCGTCCTCTGTAAGAAGTCCCTGCTTATAGAGAAGCTCGGGAGCGATAAAGTAAGGGTTTCCTGCACAAGCTGCGGGAGACTGATACGGGCTATCACCATAGGACGTGGGGTTGAGTGGCAATACCTGCCAGCATTTTTGAGCGGTTTCACTCAAAAAATCAACGAAGTCAAAAGCGCATTTACCAAAGTCACCAATGCCGTATTTTGCGGGCAAGGAGCTAACAGGCATAAGTATGCCGCTTTTGTGTTTAAATCCGAAATTATTCTTAGTATTGTTCAAAACACTTCTCCTTTCAATAAAAAGAAATATTTCCATCGTTTATTATAACATTTATACAAAATATTGTCAACATTTTGATACATAATTGAGTAAAAAATAATAAACAAAAAGCACCCGTATTTTTAGGTGCTTTTTAACAAAATCAAGGGGTTTCGACATTATTTTATCTCTTTATTTTCTTATCCAATGCACTTGCAATAGCGCCATACACGGGGATGGTCAAGAATATAATCCATGACGGATGCCAGTTTCCAAAATAAAGCCCTAATACAAGATATACAAATGCCGTGAACACGGGGTATGCAAATTCAGAGAATCTTCTCTTATAAATCGCTTCAACAAATGAATAGTATATCGGAATGGTGACAAAGATTACCCACGACAGCGCCCAGCCGCCGCATATATTACAAAATCCGAAAATGAGATATGCAATAGCGCAGATTATCGGATAAGGCACTTCAAGCCAAAACTTCGTGGGCCTTGACACATTTACCCTAATCGTATTTCCCTTTTCAGTGTTTTTTATCTCCTCAAAAACAGTTTCATAAAGCTCGTTGTCTTCGTCATCATCTTCGTCGTCATGGTCGCTGCCGTCGGATTTGATGTTTTCTATTTTAATTCCGTTAAAGCTTATCTTAACCTTTTCGCCGTCCTTGCTTTCGACGAAGATACCCTTAGGGCCTATCTTTACCTTGTCTTCTCCATCGTTTATATCAACAAACAATTTCTCGTCCTCGGTTTTTTCTTCTTTAGTCTCATCCTTGGGTTCTTCTTGAGTTTCTTCCTTCTTCTCCTCTTTCTTACCGTAGATAAGCTCGTCAAGTGAAAGGCCGTATATTTTTGCAAGTCCAATGAGATTGTCCGTGTCGGGGCTTGCCTCACTTCTCTCCCACTTCGATACCGCTTGACGCGATACACCAAGCTTCTCCGCAAGCTCCTCTTGTGAGAGGTTGTTTTTCTTTCTCAACTCATATAATCTATTTGCTGTTTCGAGTGTCATATGTATTTTCCTTTCGTAACGGGGTTATGACTTGAGTATATCAAAAAGTCGAAATAATTACTATATATTTTAGTTTTCAATTGTGTAAAAACCGTGCAACTTTTGGTTGCATTTCCTATTATAGCGCGGTTTTCGGTTAATTTCAATACTTTGAGAGAAAAAAATAAAGAGTGCCGAAGCACTCTTTATTTTCGTTAAGTTGTAATTAGATTCTTTCCTTAACCTTGGATGCCTTACCCACTCTATCACGAAGATAGTAGAGCTTAGCACGTCTAACTTTACCGTGTCTGATAATGTCAACCTTCTCAACGTTGGGAGAGTGGATGGGGAATGTCTTTTCAACACCTACACCATATGCTACTCTTCTTACGGTAAATGTTTCGGAGATACCGCCGCCGTGTTTAGCGATAACTGTACCCTCGAAAAGCTGAACTCTTTCACGTGTGCCCTCTTTGATCTTGTTGTGAACACGGATTGTGTCACCAACATTAACCTCGGGGAGTTCCTTCTTAAGCTGCTCGTTTGTAAAAGCCTTGATCAAATCCATTTTTGTGGCCCTCCTTATTAATTGGAATATTCATGCAGAGCGTCGCAGCGGACTATTCCTTGATAATTATGTGCATACACATACATCGTGTATTATAGCACAACTTTTCCTAAATTGCAAGTGTTTTTGTCAAATTTTTACGAATTTTTTTAGTACTTTTTTCAGTGCTGAAATAATGGATTTCGCATTAAGTGCACACATAAGTGCCACCATTAAAATTTGAACCAAAATATTGTATTTCAAATTCAAAACCATAAAAATGATTTGAACAATTACTATCGCCGTATTAAGCAATACCTTCCCTGCCTTGAGATCAAAAGGCATAAAGGATTTTGAGTGGATCGCACGGAATGCAAACACAGCAAAATAACTTATCGCTGTTGCAATTCCCGCGCCCTGTGCGCCCATTGAGGGAATCATTGCAAAATTCAAAATTATATTGAGAATGGCACCAAATGCCGCTGTGATGAGTGACATTGTGGTCTTCTTTTTGACCGTGTATATCGTACCGATAAAGGTAACGAGTGACGAAAATACAGTGGCGACAAGAAGTACGGGCATGAAGCTCCATGCCTCAAAATATGACTCGTTAAGCAAGAGCATGGTCGCAATTTGCGTAAACGGAATAAGCATAGAACATCCAAGGAATAGAACCGCTTGATAGCGTTCAAAAACCTCGGAAAAGAAGCTCTTCACCTCTTCCTTGTCCTTGGACTCGGATATAGCGGAAATTTGCCAAGCCTCGTTGAAAACTCCTGCCACAAGCGCGATTATAGTGGGTATCTTATATGCCGCGGAGTAAAGTCCGTTCTCGCCGCTTCCGCAGATGGCAGTGACGATAAATCTATCGGAAACATTGGTTATCCACCAAATGACCGTAGTGGGCATCATGGGCAAGCTGTATTTAAGCATTTCCTTGATTTTTAGTTTGGAAACAAACTTAAAAGAAAAGTCCTTATAAAGCTTCGCATAAATTACCAAAAATACAGTTCCAACCGCGTCAGCAACGGCAACGGAAAGTACGTAGCCCGTAACACCAAGATTCATCGGTATAAGGAACAAAAGATTGAATGCAATCGTCAGCGCCGTTCCTAAAATTCCTTGGAAAGCATATAACTTCATATACCCCTTTGCTCTTATATACTCCTTGGCAAGAGTATGGAAATTTGAGCTTATAACGTAGAACGTGAGAAGCCACGCAAATCCGTCAAAATACGAAATGAGCGAGATTAGTGGAGATATCAAAAGGAATATCGCACTTGTAACAAAAAGCACCGTTGCACCCGAGGAAAATACCACCTTGTTATTCTCTTCTTCGTCGGCTGCAAATCGGAAAACGCCATGAGTAATTCCTATACAACAAAACGGAATAAGCAAGTTAGCGGTATTGGTAATGAGATCCGCCGTGCCGTACTGCTCCGTTGACAAAATAGCCGTGTAAAGAGGCATCAAAAAATAGACGAGCAGCTTTGATGCAAACGTGCCAACCGACAGTATCAACGTGTTTGATAATAGCTTTTTGTACTTGTCCATATTCGATTTCCCCCTTTCGATATTTTAACTTTATTATTATACCACATTCCCCCAGCGCAGTCAACGAGTTTTGAAAGGAAATCATAATTTTTCTCACTCGGAGAGATTTGGAAGATAATATATTACTCACTTCCCCACCTCAATTTTGTAGGAGGTTAAAAAAGAGCGTCTATCGTAATGATAGACGCTCTTGGGCGTTCTAAATATTTGGTTTTAATTGTATGTTACTGTACCGTCTTTTGAAATCTGACCGTCGGTGCAGTAAATGGTATATTCACCTGTTGATGTATTCCAAGAAAAATTAAGATCATGGTGTTTTTCTACATTGTTCCACTCTTCTATGGTTCCTTCAAAGTTTATTGTGGTAAGTGAAGTACACTTATAAAATACAGCGCTTTGAAGACTTTTAACACTTTTCGGAATGGTTACAGTTTTCAAACCTTCACATCCCCAAAAAGCAGAGTGACCAATAGAAGTAACGCTATCGGGAATATCAATACTTTTAAGGGATTTACAATCCTTAAAACAATAACCATCAATACTTTGTATTCCCTCAGAAAGGACAACATTTTCAAGTTGTCTACATCCAGAAAAAGCGTACGCTTGAATTGTTTTTACAGTATAGGGTATTGTGATGCTTTTTGTGCTGTTATTCATAAAAGCATGAGTCCCTATGCTTGTAACCTCTTGACCATTATA
>JAZRHW010000079.1:0-5843 GCA_045644965.1 Eubacteriales bacterium | reverse complement strand
CCAAACGGGAACATCCTGCCGTTTGCCTTTTTAAATGCCTTGGCAAGAGATGGCACCATTACGCCAAATGCAATTATATGTCCTTCTGTATCCTTTACTGAGCAAATGTAATCAAGGTCAACAAGTGGTATGTAGTTGTCTATCATATTTTTGATGACTGCAGGCGTAAGAGGAACCGTGCCAAATAGCACAGCTTCAGCTTTATCAACAACCTCAAATGCCTCAAAAGCATCATGGTAGAGAGCTTTTCTATCAGTGTAGGTAACCACGGTATATTTGCCGCGTTCAAGCAAACGTTTTGACAAACGCTCAATGCGTGGGTTGGGCTCGGCAGGACACTTGATCTTATATTCTATCCAGTCAATCGCCTTTGTAAGTCCAAGACGCTCCATATGATCCATATAATATGGGTGATTATAGAATGTTACGGACATATTGAGCTGATCAAATCCTTCAATGAGCATACCTTGATGGTCGGTATCATTAAATCCCATGGGGCCCATAATCTCATTAAAGCCTCTTTCTCTTCCCCATTCTACTACCTTTTCAAAGAGCGCTTTTGAAACATCATAATCATCAATAAAGTCAAATCTTGTAAAGCGAATAGCATTCTTTTTCCACTTTTTGTTGTACGCGTGGTTGATAAGTCCTGCGATTCTACCTACAATTTTACCATCCTTCAATGCTAAAAATAGCTTTGTCTCACAAAATTCATAAGAGGGATTTTTATCTTTTGTAAAAGTATCAATCTCGTCATTTTCTAAAAATGGAACAAAAAATTCGTCGTTTTTATATAGCTCGTTAGGAAATCTAACCCATTTTAAAAGGTCTTTTTTTGTGATTACTTCCTTAATAATAATAGTCATATTAAATGTCAATTCCTTTGTAAAATTGCCTCAAATTTAAGGCGTGTGTATTATAGCACCAATTTGTTGACTTGTCAACAAATTGAATTAAATTTTGGCATTTTGCCCATTTTATTTGAGATACAATTGTCATATTTATTATGACGAATAGACAAATTGCATAAATAACGGAATAAATACGGTACCAATTCATTAAACACATATCACCCGTAGCGCGAGCATATAATTTACAAAAACAAAAACGGGGACAAACAATGACAAGATTGAAAAAATATCTGGCAAACGGCGCACTTATGACCTGCGTGGCGCTCGCGCTCCGTGGTCTTGGGGTTGCGTTCAACGCATATATTTCAAGAAAAATAGGTGCGGAAGCGCTCGGACTTTATACCCTGCTCGGAAGCGTTTACGGCTTTGCGCTCACACTTGCGCTATCGGGCATAAATCTAACAACCACGAGGCTTGTTTCGGATGCGCTTGGTGAAAATGACACCGAAAAAGCGCGCATTTCAATGAAAAAATGCGTGGGATATTCCCTATTCTTCGGCACTCTCGCGTGTGTTTTGTTGCTCATTCTAGCCGAGCCACTCGCACTTTACGCGCTAAAGGACACGCGAGTAATAAAACCACTGCGGCTCGCGGGCGCAACCCTTCCGCTTATTGCCCTATCCGCCTGCTTTAACGGCTATTTTACAGCCGTGCGTAGAGTTTATAAAAATGCCGTAACACAAATTTTGGAACAGCTTTTCCGCATATTCTTTTGCGGTGCGCTGCTCGATCTGGCATTCGGTCGCGATATGGAATCGCACTGTATTTGCCTGGTGCTTGGTGGAGCGCTATCCGAAATGCTTTCGTTCAGCATAGCGCTGTTTTTCTTCATTTTTGACAAGCAAAAACAAAAAAATAGTCAAAAAAGCGAAACTTCCGAGCGAAAAATCACAAAAAAGATGCTCTCAATCGCCCTACCTCTCGCCCTCTCAACCTATTTTCGTTCAGCGCTACTCACCATTGAGCATATTTTGATACCCATCGGCATTGAAAAAAGCGGAGCAAATCGGGCGGCAGCACTCGCGTCATATGGCACTCTGCAAAGCATGGTAATGCCACTTGTGTTGTTCCCCGCGGCATTGATACAGTCGTTCTCGGGACTGCTCGTTCCCGAACTTGCCGAACTGAATATCCAACAAAATAAGACGGAAATTAAATACGTCGCACAGCGCGTGTGCCACCTCGCGCTCGCGTTTGCCATCGGTGTTGCAGGCATAATGATCTTCTTTGCCGAGGAGCTTGGCGTCGGAATTTACGGCTCAACCGAGGCGGGAAAATACATACGACTCGTCGCTCATATCGTCCCCATAATGTACCTCGACACCACCGTTGACAATATGTTAAAGGGGCTCGGAGAGCAGCTTTATACCATGAATATTAACATTCTCGACACACTTTGTTCACTTGTTATGGTGTGGATTTTGATTCCGCGCTTTGGGGGATATGGATATATCATTTTGATAATGGTAAGTGAAATTTTTAATGCGAGCGCGAGCATTTTTAAGCTCGTCAAGGTAACCAAAATGCGATTTTCAATTGGAAGATGGTTCTTGCTCCCCTCACTTTCCATTTTGGTCGGCTCATTTGCGGCAGGGGCGCTCCGTTCATTTGCATCACTTTCAACATTTGGTGCGATCATCATTGCCATCATAATATATTTCGCGCTCTTGCGGATAACCAACGCAATCAACCGAGAAGAAGTCGGCTGGATTAAGGGGTTTTTCAAAAAATCAACTTGACTTTTCCATAAATTATGGTATAATAAATGACGTGCTCGCAGATGTGGCGGAATTGGCAGACGCGCTGGATTCAGGTTCCAGTGAAAGCGATTTCATATGGGTTCAAGTCCCTTCATCTGCACCAAAATCGAAAAGAGGGGTTTATCCCCTCTTTTTGATTTTTATACATATTATATCTTGAACCCTTAATGTTTGCCTTAGCAAACATTCTTTTGCGTCCGCAAACTATGGACACATCTCTAACGCTCGCGCAAAAGGGGTTCCTAAGTCCCTTCATCTGCACCAAACACGGCAAGCTTCAACCTTTAGGTTGGAGCTTGTTGTGTTTCTTGACAAATTATAAGCTTGAACCCTTAATGTTTGCCTTAGCAAACATTCTTTTGCGTCCGCAAACTATGGACACATCTCTAACGCTCGCGCAAAAGGGGTTCCTAAGTCCCTTCATCTGCACCAAATTCGGAAAAGCCCAAGTGCAAACTTGGGCTTTTTTTGAATTTCTTAACAAATTATCACTTGAAGCATTATCAAATTAAGACAATGCTCACTTTAGAAACTGTCCAACGCGGTTCATCATGGCGATTTTGTGCTCCATCATACTATGCGCATAGCGGTTGAGGGTGATATTAGGGTTTTGATGACCGAGTATTTCCGCGAGAGTTCTTACGTCCATACCACATTCGAGCGCGCGGGTAGCAAAGGTATGTCTCAACGCGTGAAAGCTTCTATGCTCTATATCGAGTTTATTCAACAAGCTTGAAAATGCCTTTTGATACGTCCGCACCGGTATTTCTCCGCAGGGCGAAGATATAACGTATTCGCTCCTGCTCATCTTTTTTATCAAGCGCAGGTGTGGCACAATTTGAATTGGCACGGGAATGATTCTTCTTGAACTTTTAGTTTTCGGAGTATCGATAATCTTAACATGCTTTCCGTTTTCATAACTGTCACGGCAGGTGGCATTTATGAAAATAACACATTTTTTAAGGTCCACATCCTCCCACTTCAATGCTAAAAGCTCGCCTATTCGCATTCCCGTATAAAGACAAAGCAAAACGCCAAAATACTTCCCTCTGGGGTTTTTGAGTATTGCACATTCAATTTTCTTTTGCTCGGCAAGAGTAAAGCACTGAATTTTTCCATCCTCGCGTTTGGGATGTTTGATTCTATCCGAGTATTGAACTTCTATTTTATCTACCTCTACGGCACTACGCAAGGATTTTTGCAACACGGTCAACACGAGACCGACTGTTCCGGGCGAGAGCCCCTTCCCCGTCTTACAATTTCCGTATCGGGATAGATGATTAACCCAAGCCTGAAGAGTTTCAACATTAAGGTCATCAAGCTCATATTCGCCCAGATATGGCAAAACGTGAAGGCGCATTACCTCTTTATAATTGTGATATGTTTTTTCCTTCACCGACGGTTTTACATAGTATTCTAACCATTCTTCTATCCACTGTCCATATTTCATAATGTTTCTCCTTTCGTAATAAAGATGGTCATTTTAAGTATATCAAACCTTTCCAAAAACTCAAAATTTGTTTTTTTATATTGCGCAATCAGCTGATTTGTGATATAATTGTTTTTAGTTTATCAAACAAAGGAGTTTTTATGCAAAATAAAGAATTTTTGGGAAAAGAACCTATTGGAAAGCTATTATTCAAAATGGCAATTCCTACGGTCCTTGCCCAGCTTGTTAATATGCTTTACAATATAGTGGACCGCATTTTCATCGGTCATATGGAAGGAATCGGTGATGCGGCGCTTACGGGTGTTGGTATATGCATGCCGATAATACTTGCTGTTTCCGCCTTCGCCGCCCTTATAAGCGCGGGCGGTGCGCCAAGAGCATCCATTTTTATGGGTGAGGCAAAACCCAAAGAAGCGGAAAAAATTCTCGGTAACTGTTTTGCGCTTCAGCTCATTGTTTCCGCGATACTGACCGCCATTATTCTCATATTCAACAGACCGTTGCTCATGGCTTTTGGCGCAAGTGAAAACACCATTGGCTATGCTACTGACTATATGGGCATCTATGCGCTCGGCACTGTGTTTGTCCAGCTTACGCTCGGAATGAATGCATACATCACCGCGCAAGGCGCTACAAAAATCAGTATGATTTCCGTCCTTATCGGTGCGGCTTGCAATATTGTTCTTGACCCCATATTCATATATGGACTCGGACTTGGAGTTAAGGGCGCGGCTCTCGCTACCGTAATCTCTCAAATGGCCTCATGCGCGTGGGCACTCATCTTCCTTTTCGGAGATAAGACCGTATTGAAGATAAGAAAAGAAAATCTACGCATAGAATTGCGTGTTGTTCTTCCCTGCATCGCTCTCGGACTTGCTCCCTTTATTATGCAAATAAGCGAGAGTGTTATCTCCGTTTGCTTCAACTCATCACTCCAGGAGTACGGCGGAGATATAGCCGTTGGCGCGATGACCATTCTCACAAGTGTTATGCAATTTGCAATGCTCCCCCTTCAGGGTGTGGCGCAGGGTGCTCAGCCCATCACAAGCTACAACTACGGTGCACGCAATAAGGATAGAGTTAAAAAATCCTTCTTCTTGCTCCTCACTGTGAGCCTTACTTATTCAATGATCCTTTGGGCATGCATTATGCTCTTCCCCTCTGCCTTTGCAAATATATTTACCGCCGAACCCGAGCTCGTCGCTTTCGCATCAAATGCGCTCCGCATCTACTGTGGCGGCCTTTGCATATTCGGTATTCAAATTGCTGCGCAAATGACTTTTATCTCGCTCGGAAAGGCTTTTTCATCCATTATCGTAGCGGTGGTAAGAAAATTTGTACTTCTTTTACCCCTCATCTATATTGTGCCGAATTTAGTAGCCGACAAAACCATGGGCGTTTATCTCGCAGAACCTATTGCCGATATATTTGCGGTTACATTCACCGCAATCCTCTTTGCTTTCCAATTTAGAAAAGCACTTAAAGAGATGGATAAAGTATAAATAAAAACACCTCACACGTCGTGTGAGGTGTTTTTATATGACAAATTGGGATTTATGAGGAGTTTTTGCTCACAGCGCGCGATTGTTTTGCGTCGCTTTTCCAAAAGCGACCGCTCCACGCGTAGTGGCGCTCGCCGCGCAGGCGAATATGCCCGTTTTCTTTTTGCAAAGCTTTTTCTTTTGGGGCTACTTTCTCAAAAGAAAAAGCGATATAGGGGTA
>JAZRHW010000078.1:0-2413 GCA_045644965.1 Eubacteriales bacterium | reverse complement strand
TTTTCCGTTGAGAACGATTGATAACGAGGAAATTCTGATGGCGTGGTGTGGTCGGGTAAGACCCTGATTCTGTTGAAGCAAGAGGGAACAATCTGTCCGGTAGTGTCGCAGAGCTGAATCCAAACATGATCTTTTTCCATGTCGGTAAATACCTGCAGATAACGAATTTCGCCCTTTTCGAGGAGTGTGACACGGCAAATGCCGGTCGATATGTCAAGGCTGTGTCCGATGAGTTCTACCTGCTTTCTGTCAAAGCCAAGTAAAACACTTCCGCATGGAAAGGGGCGCGGATATGGATGGTTGTAATTTTTGGCAGATAGTTGCAGATAATGGGAAAACCATTCGTCGTGGTGGATGCTTTCCAAACTGTCGGGAATGGCATCAGCCTTGGCAAAAACCTCTTGGAAGTTGCCAAGTTGTTCGCGATGTTTTTCCGCAATGCGAATATCCCAAACATTATTGTGTCCAAAGTGAAGACAAATGGCATCGGGACGGGTGGTGACCACCACGCCGAGAGCGCCATTCCCCAAAACGGCTCCTTCGAAAAAATTGGTAGCCGGTCGTTGGCGAACGATGTTATGTTGTGCAGAAGGATAATGTGTGTTGCGAGTGAAGGCTGCCAGGGAAACCATCAGCATCAAACCAAAGAGTAGCTTTGTTTTCATCTTGTTTTTTTGGCAAAAATAGGCAAGCCCATTACATTATTTCATCATCCTTGCTCCAGAAAATAACAATTTTAAACAAAAACAGCTATTGCCCGCGGGCTTGTATTTATTTGTTATTTCCTTACATTTGCGCCGTCAAATGTAAAAACTATGAAAAGACTTGAAGATCATGTTACCCTTATCACGGGAGGTGGTAAAGGTATTGGATATGGACTGGCTGAGGCTTTTGCAGAAGCCGGCTCGAATCTGGTTTTGACGGGAAGAACAGAGTCAAGACTTGTTGCCGCCAAAGAAAAACTCGAAGCGCAATATGGTATCAAGGTGCTTCCCATCGTGGCCGACGGTGCCGACGAGGAAGCTATACGCGGCGTTGTTCAGAAAACAATAGCCACTTTCGGCAAAATCAATACTTTGGTGAATAATGCTCAGGTGTCAAAGTCGGGCATGCCCTTGGTGGAACATTCCAAAGAAGATTTCGACCTGGCTATTTACTCCGGCTTGTACGCGGCTTTCTTCTATATGCGCGAATGTCATCCTTATTTGAAACAGACCAAAGGCGCTGTTATCAATTTTGCTTCGGGCGCCGGCTTGTTCGGCAAACTGGGTCAGGCTTCGTATGCGGCTGCCAAAGAAGGTATCAGAGGTTTGTCGCGCGTGGCTGCTGCCGAGTGGGGTCCCGATGGCGTTAGAGTTAATGTTATCTGCCCTCTTGCTATGACCGAGAGCCTACAGCAGTGGAAGGAGAATTTCCCCGAACTATATGAAAAGACTATTCAGGGTATTCCGTTGGGCCATTTTGCCGACCCGAAAGGTGATATTGGTCGCGTGTGCGTATTCCTTGCATCCGATGATGCCGAATATGTTACGGGCGAAACTATTACATTGCAAGGCGGTAGCGGCCTCCGTCCATAATTGCATGTATTGACTCTATTATATATAAAATATGTAACCTCTCTAAAACAGCGTTTGGGAGAGGTTTTTTATTGTTTGGTTAATCTGTTGTTGGAGCAAAGTAATAAACAAAAGAAAAACAGTCACATTCCTGTAACTGTTTTATTTCCAGAGCGGAAAACGAGAGTTTAACCTATGTTTGCCCATCATTTTGGGGCTGAAAATCTTGCGAGATTTCAGGCTTACTTTTGAGTTCCGAAGTAACAGTTTTGACCGCTTTTATAGTACGGGAAATACCGCACACTGTCCTCCTTAAATTTCTGTACTGTAATTACTTATACAAAGATAATAAAATTATTTTTAACTTACAAATTATAACTGAAAATTAGTTTGAAAAATAGCGCTCTCTGCGCCGGTTTACGCAATTAAAAAACCTCAAAAGTAAACACTAAAAATGCGTTCACTTTCGAGGCGGTTTAGGATTTTGTGGAAAAGTCATTCTATGAGAATAAATCCTCCAAAGTTATCTCATTCTGAACTATCCCAGAATGGGCGTTTGCTTTAATACCAAATGTTGTTACCATAGTTAAATGTACTGCCTTTCGAGTATTTGTTGCATCGATAAATGCAGACTTTTTATTTCTCAACTTTTGTTCGTACTCGGCATCAATGGTATATTCTGATAAAGAATACTTCATCTCACACAGATTTATAACCTGGTCATTACGATCGATAAGCAGGTCGATTTGTGCGCCATCGCTCGTCTCATCAGCCTCCTTGCGCCACGAATATACATTACTCAACACGCCCGCAATACCCAATGCGGCCTTTATCTGCTGCGTGTGAGCCATACACAA
>JAZRHW010000077.1:0-8671 GCA_045644965.1 Eubacteriales bacterium | reverse complement strand
AACAATCTGCAATGTCAGTAAACTGAATTTTAGATTCTGTTTTGTTATATTTGCCCGTGTTTTTGATATATTTATCAAGCGCGTAAACGAATGCAACCTTTACGGCTTTGTCGGGTGAACCACCGTGCTCAAGATAGCTTGAGTTATGATAATATTCAAGCTTATTTACTGTGTTAGAAACGCAGAAAGAGAAGTCCGCTTTAAGCTTATATTCGTCCTTATCGTTTCTATCTCTACCTTGTGTTTCAAGATGCCAAAGCACAGGCTCTGTAGCAGCGCTTTCGCCACACATTTCTTTGATGTAGTCAGAAATACCGTGCTCATACTTGAAGGATTTTTTAGAGAACTTTTTGCCGTCCTCCTCAACCCAAAGCTCAAATTCAATACCCGAGTTAATAACTGCCTGACGGTGAAGGGTTTCTTCAAAAAACGAAATGGGAATGTTAATATCCGTGAAAACGTCAAGGTCGGGTTTCCAACGAATTATTGTACCTGTACGTTTTTCGCCTCTGCCAAGCTCGGTTGTTTCAAGCTCTGAAACGGGCTCGCCTTTTTTGAAGTGAATAGAGTGAACGTTAGTGCCGTCATAGGAATAAACGTCCATATATTCTGAACTGTACTGTGTAGCACATGCGCCAAGACCGTTAAGACCGAGAGAATATTCGTAAGCGGAATCCTCGTTGTTGTTATCGTATTTACCGCCCGCATAGAGCTCACAGTAAATAAGATCCCAGTTCCATCTGCCCTCGGCTTCGTTATATCCAAGAGGAACACCGCGTCCGTGGTCGTCAACCTCAATTGAGTGGTCCTTATATGCGGTTACTTTAATAACGTTACCGTGGCCCTCGCGCGCCTCATCAACGGAGTTTGAAAGAATTTCAAAGAATGAGTGCTCACAACCCTCAAGACCGCCCGAACCGAAGATTACGCCGGGGCGCATTCTGACACGGTCGGCACCCTTAAGAGCTTTGATGCTTTGGTTATCATATTGTGGTGTAGAATTCTTAGTTTTAGCCATTTTTATCTCCAATTCGATATTAACAAACTATTACATTTTATTATACCAAATAAAATCAATTTTGAAAAGGGCTTTTTGTAAAAAAATCTTTAAATATCAACGATTTCTATTGCAAAAGATAGAAAAAAGAGCTATAATATACAATAGGAAATTTTGTTTTTGGAGGTGGCTATGAAAACGGTTGAACTGATAAAAAACAGAATAGGAAATGCGCGTTGTGCGGTGCTTGGATTTGGCATATCAAACATACCGCTTGTGGAGCTTCTCATCGAGTGTGGTAACGAGATTACCGTACACGATAAAAACGATTTTGATAAGCTTGATGCATGTGCAAAGGACTTCGCAACTCGCGGTGTAAAATTTGTATGTGGTGCTACTTATCTTGATACGATTGATGCTGATATCATTTTCCGTTCTCCCGGAATACGACCGGACTATGATGGTATAGTGGAGGCGGTAAAGAACGGCGCAAAACTGACATCCGAAATGGAGCTGTTTCTTGAGCTAACCCCCGCATTCGTATTTGCAATAACGGGTAGCGATGGAAAAACCACAACCACTACCATTACATATAAATTGCTTGAGAAGTGTTATGAAAATACTGAGACACAGGTTTATGTCGGTGGCAATATTGGCACACCGCTTTTGTCCAAGGTGGGAGATATGACCGATAAGGACATTTGTGTCCTCGAGCTTTCAAGTTTTCAGCTTATGACATCAAAGAAGGCACTTGATAGAGCAGTAATAACCAATCTTTCGCCCAATCACCTTGATTGGCATAAGGGTATGGATGAGTATGTGGAGGCTAAAACAAATATCTATAAGAACGGCACAAGACTTCTTGTAAGCAATGCGAATAACGAGCTTTGTAGAGAGCTTATTAATAATTGTGATTGCGACACATACGTCTTTTCCGCGCATATATCATTTGAGGAGATGAGGGATGTTTGTCCCAATGCAAAGGGATATGTTTGTCTTTATGAAGGGGGCATCTATTTCCATAATGGTAGAAGTGCAGTTAAGCTTTTAGATACAAGGATGCTAAGAGTACCCGGTAAGCATAATATTGAGAACTATATGGCAGCCCTCGCATTAACGTGGCGTATTGTTGGAGAAAAAACGGTAAAACACGTTGCCACCACCTTCACGGGAGTTGAACATCGCCTTGAATTCGTAAGAGAGCTTGATGATGTTTTCTACTTCAATAGCTCAATAGATTCAAGCCCATCAAGAACAGCGGCGGCGCTCGGTGCATTTGCCGAGCTTGGTGCAAAACCAATTGTAATTTGCGGCGGATATGATAAGAACATTCCTTTTGAACCGCTTGCAAAAGCACTTCAAGATAATGCAAAAGCGGTTGTTTTGACAGGTGCTACGGCTAGGAAGATTAAAGATACTCTTGTGTCTGAAGGAGTGGAGATCGAGGTGCATCTTGAACCCGATTTTGAAAAAGCGATTAATCTTGCAAGAAAGATAGCGACTAAACACGATATAGTGCTTTTGTCACCCGCCTGTGCAAGTTTTGATTCTTTCAAGAACTTTATGGAGCGCGGCGATAAATTCAAAAAGATAGTAAATGATTTTAGATAGGAGATAAATATGGAACTTAAAAAGCTTATAGTTGATCTTTCATCACTTATGTCCATAGGCGGATTTGAAAGATTTGAAAGAGAAAAGCTCCTCAGTATGGTTGGTGAGCATTTTGATGATGCTTATCTTGATAAGGTTGGAAATCAGATTTTTGTAAAGAAATGCAAAAAAGAAAACGCACCCAAGATTATGCTTGATGCCCATATGGATGAAATCGGTATGTATGTTACCGAAATTCTTGACGGTGGATTTTTGAGAGTTACAAATATCGGCGGTATTGATACAGGTATTATGCAGGCGAGTGATGTGATTATATACGGCAATAGCGAAAGATTGTTTGGCGTAGTTGCTTCCACACCCCCACACCTTGCAAGCGGAAGCGGTAAGGATCTTCCTAAAATGGATGAGCTGCTTATTGATACTTGCTTGACTAAGGAAGAATTGGAGAGCAAGATTAGAATTGGCACTCCTGTTGGTTTTGCTCCTAAGTATACGGAGATACTTAATAATAAGATTATGGGCAAGAGCTTTGACGACAAAGCGTGTGCAGCTTGTGCTTTGTATGCAACTGCGAACACTCCTCGCGAAGAGCTTGTAGGTGATGTTTACGTAATGCTTTCTTGCTGTGAAGAGGTTACAGGAATGGTAGCGCCCGGCGCATATGCAATCAACCCCAATTACGCTATGAGTATTGACGTAAATCTCGGTAGAGTTCCCGGCACTAAAAAGGAAGAAACTGTTGAACTTGGCAAAGGACCTTCCATTACCATTTCCGCAGTTACCGATAGAAAGCTTACAAAAATACTTTTCGATATTGCAAAGGAAAAGGAAATACCTCATCAGGCATCCGTTTCTCCCACTCATACGGGAACCAATGCAGTTGCTATTCAATTGTCAAGAGAGGGAATTCCTACAGTGGATGTTGGACTCCCACTTGCTTCAATGCACACCTATAACGAGATTATATCTCTCGACGATACAAAAACACTCAGTGATCTCATCGTAGCATTTATTACCGATAGAAAAATTGCTGAAGAATATGGCAAAGGAGGACTTGAAATATGAGATTATGTGGTAGAGAATTACTCGAATATCTTTGCCAAAAATTCGGTCCTACAGGCTTTGAGGACGAAGTAGCTGATGCCATTATTGAACAACTTGGCAATGATTGTGATAAAGTGGTTAAGGATTCCTTTGGCAATGTTTACGCACTTGTTAAGGGAGAGAGTGATGATAGAGTCATGATCTCTTCCCATATGGACGAGGTTGGCTTTATGATTACCGATATTGATGGCGACGGATATATCAAGTTTGCAAATCTTGGTGGAATTGATCCCAAAGTTCTTTACGGCAAGCAGGTCATTCTTGGAAATGAAAAAACAAGAATCAATGGTGTTATTGCTGCAAAGGCTATTCATCACAAGAGACGTGAAGATAGATTTACCGTAACTCCTATCAAGGAAATGTATATTGATATTGGCGCCAAGGATGCTGATGAGGCAAAGGAATACGTTAATATCGGTGATTTCGGTGTTTTCAATTCTGATTTTGTTTTCTTTGGCACAGATAATAAATATGCTAAGGGCAAAGCAATTGATGATAGAGCAGGATGCTGCGCTATGATCGAAGTTATTCGTAAAATAAGAGAGAATAATATCACACTCCCGTTTGATACTTATTTTTGCTTTACAGTTCGTGAAGAGGTTGGTCTCTCAGGAGCAAGAGTGGCAGCGGAGCGCGTAAAGCCCTCTCGTGCTATTATTCTTGAAACAACCGCTATAGGTGATATCGCGGGAGCACCGGCTCATAAGAGAGTTGCCGACGTAGGAAGCGGTGGTGTAATCTCTCTTATGGATAGATCCACTATCTATAACTCCGAGTTCGTTAACTTCACACTTGATACCGCTAAAAACAATGATGTTAAGGCGCAGGTCAAGAGATATGTTTCGGGCGGTAACGACGCAGGACATATTCATAAGTCGGGCAAGGGTGTAAAATGTGTTGCCATTTCAATGGGCACAAGATATCTTCATTCACCTGCCTGCGTTGCAAGTATGGAAGACTATGAATCAATAAGAGAGCTTGTTTTCGCAATGCTCCAGAATATGAAAGCTGAGGTATAAATTATGTATAATACACTTAAACAAATAACACTTGTTCACGGCGTTTCAGGTCATGAACATCGTGTAGCAAATACACTTAAAGAGATGATTGCCCCCTATTGTGACGAGTCCTATATTGACGCACTCGGCAATCTTATTGCTGTTAAGCGCGGCAACGGAGAAAATCCTAAAAAAGTTCTCCTTTGCGGTCATATGGATGAAATTGGTTTTATAGTTAACTATGTTGAAGACAGTGGCTTTATCCGCGTTGCTCCTATTGGTGGTATTAACTGGGTAGCTTGTGCATTTGGCGAGGTTGTTTCCGAGCACGGTATTCACGGTGTTCTCGTTCCCAACTCAGGCACCAAGGCTAGCGATTTTGCCCCCGATCTTATGTACATAGATATCGGTGCGGACAACAAAAAGGCTGCGGAAAGAAAGGTAAAGATAGGTGATACATTCGTTCTCAAATCAAATCTTTCTAAACTCAACTCATCAAGAGTAGTTGGTAGACCTCTCGATGATAGAGCAGGTTGCGGTATCGTTCTTGAAATTGCAAAGAGAATTGCAGCCGAGCCCGTAGCTGATGACGTTTACTATGTTTTCAGTGTTCAGGAAGAGGTTGGTTGCCGTGGTTCAAAAACTGCTGCGTTTGCAATTGAAGCGGACGTTTCTCTTACATTTGACGTAACCGGAACGGGCGATACAGCAGGTTCAAAGCCCATGGCAGTTAAGCTTGGTGGCGGTGCGGCTATCAAAATTAAGGATATGAGCGTAATTTGCGATTCTGAGATTGTGGACAAGCTTGCTAGACTCTCTAAGGAAAAGGGAATTAAGTCCCAGCTTGAGATTCTTGCATACGGTGGAACCGACACATCTTCAATTCAAATGACAGGAAGTGGTTGTCGTGCAGGTGCAATTTCCATTCCCTCAAGATACATACACTCTGGTGTAGAAATGATTGATATGAACGACTACAAGGCTTGTATCGACCTTGCCGTAGAATTTATTAAGGAGTAATTATGGAATTTTCAAAACAAATATGGGATCTTGTGAGTGAAGCTGAGGTTGCGCTTAAAGATACCTTTGATGAGATTGATAGAATTTCTTTCAATAATACAAAGAGAGTTATGAATGCTTTTGCCGAGCACCGCGTAAGCGATTCTATGTTCAATTCAACAAGCGGATATGGCTATGATGATAAGGGTAGAGAAGTTCTCGACGAGATTTGGGCGGACGTATTTGGTTGTGAGTCCGCACTCGTAAGACACTCCATTGTAAGCGGTACACACGCGCTTACAATCGGACTTTTCGGCATACTTCGTCCCGGTGATATTATGCTTTCAGTTGCAGGCAAGCCCTATGATACCTTGGAAGAGGTTATTGGAATTGTGGGCGAGGCAGGCAACGGCTCTCTCAAGGATTTTGGTGTTGAATATAAGCAAATAGAGCTTACTGACGAAGGAAAATTTGACTTTGATGCCGTTGCACGCGAGCTCAAGGTGAATGCTCAAAAGATAAAAATGGTATTTATCCAGCGCTCTAAGGGATATCTAAACCGTAGAACTCTCAGTGTTGACGAAATAGGTGAAATGGCGAGATTTGTTAAATCCATTGCTCCCGAAACATTTGTAGTAGTGGATAACTGCTATGGTGAATTCGTTGAGGAAAAAGAACCCGTAGCAGTTGGCGTAGACCTTTGCATCGGCTCACTTATTAAGAATCCAGGCGGTGGTATGGCTGAAACAGGTGGATACTTTGCAGGCACAAAACGCGCAGTTGAGCTTGTAAGCTACCGTCTTACTTCTCCCGGAACGGGCGGAGAAGTGGGCGCTACTATAGGTCAGAACAAGAATATGTATAAGGGACTTTTCTACGCACCTCATACAACAGCACAGGCACTTAAAACAGGATACCTTGCTGCATATATTTTTGAAAAAATGGGCTATAATGCCGCTCCAAAGTGGAACGAAAAACGCTCCGATATTATTCAAACAGTTATCACCGGAGACCCTGAAATTCTTTGTGCTTTCTGTCGCGGAATTCAGGCAGGCTCTCCCGTTGATGCATTTGTTTCACCCGAGCCTTGGGATATGCCCGGTTACACGGACAAGGTAATTATGGCTGCGGGTGCATTTACACAGGGCTCATCCATTGAGCTTTCCGCTGACGGTCCCATTCGTCCTCCCTACACAGTTTATTTCCAGGGCGGACTTACCTATGAGAGTGGAAAGATCGGTATAATGAGCGCCGCACAAACCGTAATGGATTTGAATAAATAATATGAAAAATATCTATTTTGATAATAGTGCCACCACTCCTATTTGTGATGAGGCGAAAAATGCGATGATAGAGGCGATGGAACACTATGGTAATCCTTCCTCTCTTCATTCCAAGGGCTTTGAGTCATCCAAGATAATTGCGGACGCAAGAAATAAGATTCTCGCATCACTCTTCGTTAGAAACGGTAAGCAGGAGAATATAATTTTCACATCCAGTGGAACTGAGGCCGATAATCTCGCGCTTCTCGGTGTGGCTTATGCAAAAACTCGTAGAGCAAATAGAATAATCACCACCGATTCCGAGCATTCGGCTATTGAGAATACACTCAATAGATTAGAAAATGACGGCTTTGAGATTATTCGTCTTTCAACTCGCAATGGAGTGATAAATCTCGACGAATTTGAAGCCGCAATGAATAAGAATACTCTTCTTGTTACAATGATGCACGTAAATAACGAAACAGGCTCTGTGTACAATATCAAGGAATGCTTTAGAATCGCTAAGAGCATCAATCCCGATGTTGTAACTCATACGGATGCAGTGCAGTCCTATATGAAGATGAAGGTGTCACCCGTGGAGCTTAAAGCCGACCTTGTTAGTATTAGTGCTCATAAGATACACGGCCCCAAAGGAATTGCCGCACTGTATGTGAATTCCGATATCATCAAGAAAAAGCAACTCAAGCCGATCATCTATGGCGGTGGACAAGAGTCGGGATTCCGTTCGGGAACTGAAAACCTTATTGGAATAGCAGGGTTTGGTGCCGCAGCGGAAAGAGGTTTAAAAACTATCTCCCGTGATGTATCAACTTTGCGCCAATTGAGAGAATATACACTTTCCAAGCTTGAGACTTTGGATGTAAAAGTTAATTTGCCTGCAGGTGAGTGCGCTCCCCATATTATCAATTTAACGCTTCCTTCAATCAAGAGTGAAACTATGCTGCATCATTTGTCAGCCTGCGGAATCTTTGTTTCCAGCGGTTCCGCGTGTTCGTCAAACTCGGCTACTAAAAAGGTAAGCCGTGCGCTTCGAGGCTTTGGACTAACTGATGCAGAAGCCGATTGCTCTATGAGAATTAGCTTTTCTCACTTGAATACAAAAGATGATGTTGATGCATTAATCATTGCTTTGTCGGAAGGCATAAATAAATTAGTTAGAATAAATCATTAATAAAAAATCCTGTTTCCAAAAAGGAACAGGATTTTTTTATTTTTTTGTAATTCTAGTAATCAATTTAACTAACTCAACTAATGGAATTATAGTAAATCCAAGAGCTATTGAGATTATAAATTCCTTGCCGCCAAGTGCTACCATACCAAAGATATTGGCAATGGGATCAATAAGAACAACAAGTGACGTTAGAAGTGCTGACAATACACCTGCACCCCAAAGCCATAGATTTTGTCTCTTGATGGCGAATATCGAGCCGCGCAATGAGCGCATATTGAACGAATGGAACACCTCACACATAGCAAGTGTAAGGAATGCCATAGTAGTTCCGTAGCTACTGTCGTATTCGATAGCATAACTGCCCGTTTCAATATAATTGCCTACAAAGTAGGAAATAAGAGTGATAAGTGTAACAAGTAGTCCTTGATAAATTACAGCCGCTCCAAGTCCGCCGGCAAATATTCCTTCCTTAGAGTCACGAGGTGCGCGCTTCATAACATTTGCTTCG
>JAZRHW010000076.1:0-2619 GCA_045644965.1 Eubacteriales bacterium | reverse complement strand
CAAGGTTCCGATCATTATCGCCAAGACCGACCGCATCGCACAGAAGATCGGCTCCTTCGTCGAGGCAGTCAAGAACGGCGGCACAGCACCCGTTCCGACAAGCCAGATCATCTATAACCAAGCGATCATCGACGGACTCGCAAGATCCGCAGCGATTGGACGTGAGGTTGAGATCGTTATACCTGAGGTATAAGTTACTGGTTGCTAGTTACTAGTTGCTAGTTGAAGGTTAATTTACGAGCCTTTCGGCTCGGGAATTTTCATTTTAATAAAAGACAACAGAAACGGAAAGTTTTTGGGGTTTCTTAAGGAACTTTTTTCAAAAAGTTCCTTAAGTCGCCCTCCGCAGAGGGCGAAACTCCCCCTTGCGCTTCAAAATGGCGGCGCCCCGCCGACATTTTGGAAGGAGTAAATCCTCCCGTAGACGGGAGGATTTCGCTCCTTCACCATTTCTGCTTAATAAAAATCATCCCGCCCAAAAAATCGGACGGGATGATTTTTATTAACAGCTTTAATTGTTCTTGAGAGCACTCAGCATCAGCTTTGTCCTTATCTCACTTCCTCGTTTGGTCTCGCCGCAGGCGTCGCAAAGCTTCAACAACATCATCAAGGATTCTATCGTCTGCTTATGCCGTTCTCCGTAAACAATACAATTAGAATAATATAAATTCTCCATCAGTGTCAATGCTTTCCTATAGTTTTTAAGATTAATGTGAGTCATGACAAGATTATTTAATGAAACCATTGTATCTGCGTTATATTTGCCGAGAACTTTGTTTCGTAGTTTATATACCTTTTCAGTCAATTCCAATGCTTTTTTATGATAATTAAGCTGACCGTAAGTAAAGGCAAGATTATGAAGAAGAGTCAATGTATCCGGATCCTCTTCACCTTTGATTTTACAACTCAAAACATAAGCTTTTTTAAAAAGTTCCAACTTTTTCTCATTGCTATGATTGCTAAGACTGCCGTAAGCGTAGGCAAGACATTCTAGCGCATTCAATGTATCTGCATGGTCTTCACCAATAATTTTAGAGCGTTGCTCATATACCTTTTCAAATAGCTCTGCTGCTTTTTGAGAATTGTTAAGTTTAGTATAAAATAGAGCTAAATTAAACATTCCGGTCAAAGCATATGGATGTCCCGCGCCATAAATTTTACAAAATAAAGAATTCGCCTTTTCAGCCCATTTGAATGCTTCGCCATATTCTTCAAGATGAGAGTAAGCCAAGGCAAGGTTGTTCAGGGATATCGCTGTGCTCTGATGTTCTTCGCCAAGCACTCGGCAAGAAAGCTTGTATGCCTTTTCAGCCATTTTGAATTCTCGTTCGTAATCTTTGCACCGACCGTAAGCATAAACAAGATTATTCAACGAGTTCAATACATCCGGATCTTCTTCGCCAAGAGCTTGTAAACGCAAAGTATACAACTTTTCATGTAACTCCAACTCCATTTTGACATTACCCAGATAGCCATAAGAGCAGGCAAGGTTATTCAGCGAATTCAATGTATACGGGTGTCCTTCACCGAGAATATCACAATACATCTCATAAGCCATCTTATTCAATTCAAACTGTTTTTCACGATTGCCGAGATAACCATAAGTTAAGGCAAGATTATTCAGCGAATTCAATGTATCCGGATGTTTTTCGCCGAGGTTTTCTTTAAGACATTCATAAATCCTCTCCGCCCATTTGAGAGCTTCGGTATAATCAACTCGGACACCTACGCCGTCCTTATACATCCCGAAAAGCTTATTCATAGCCTCCAAAAGTCCGCCTTCCGCTGCAGATGTGATCAATTCGATTCCTCTTTCGCGGTTAACCTCAACGTCAATTCCCTCGAGATATGCAAGACCGATCAAGAAGTTATGCTCGGGAGAGTCGTTGTTTTCCGAGATCGCGATCTTTTCGATGGCATCAAGGAGTCTTTTCTTGAACGCCGCTTCGTCCGAGGGGTCCGAGCATTCGGGTATACATTCGTATTTTTCGCAAAGCTCCGAACGGTCGGTCTCAACCATTTCGGCGGGAAGAATAGGCATTCCCGATCCCCTCGCCGCGGGATATTCCTCAGCCATAACGAAATTCGGCTTGCCGTCCACGATTTCGAGCAGATTCGGCGTGACGAGAAGCGCGAAAAGCTTGCTGTTTTGCAGAGCTTTGTCGATATTCTCGCGGAAGCTCTTTCCGGGGGTCAGAAATTCATCGTACCAGATCGCGATATCACGAAATTCGGGGTGGCTGTGGATCATCTTCATCAGCTCGTTTGCGTATCGACGGTCCTTTTTGCGGTAGCTCAAAAAGATATAAGCATCGAAAGCGTCGCGGATTCTTTCTGCCATCTCGTCGCTGATCAATACAGATTCGAGATACTTCTTCAGCTTGTCCGCGTAGCTGATCTCCGTAAGGTCACTGCTGTATGGATTAAGATACTGCAATTTATCGAATTTATCGGACTTTGAGTAAAACTCATCAATACTCGACTCCATCATCAGGGGAAGGATCGGGATATTTTCCTCCTTGGCGTAAGCAATATCTGAATCCATCGCACGATTCGGCTTTGTCAAAAGCTTAAACGTGATCGGAACAACAAAAAGGTTCATCTGTCCGATATCGGTCG
>JAZRHW010000075.1:0-4612 GCA_045644965.1 Eubacteriales bacterium | reverse complement strand
TCCGTGCTCATTTTGCTCAATGGGAAGAGGCATATCGGGGCGCTTTTCCTCAACAAGAGTGAAATTCCAACGGCAGGGCTGAGCGCACGCGCCGCGGTTTGCATCGCGACCTGTGATGTGATGGGAGAGCATGCATCTTCCACTGTAGGAAACGCACATAGAACCGTGTACAAACGCCTCAAGCTCAATGTCCTCGGGAATGCCCGCGCGTATTTTCTTAATCTCTCCGAGAGTAAGCTCACGTGCTAAAACAAGACGCTTTGCACCGAGTGCAATATATGCCTTTGCCGCCGCAACACTCACAATGGATGCCTGCGTGGAAACGTGAATTTCCATCTCGGGCAAAATCTCTTTGATTGTCGCCATAACACCGAGGTCGGCAACGATCATCGCATCAATGGGGCAATCGGAGAGGGCTGTCAAATATTCTCTCAAAACGGAGTATTCATATTCGTGAGGCATGGTGTTTACCGTGAGATAAACCTTTTTGCCACGCGCGTGAGCGTATTCTACCGCCTCGTGAAGCTCGTCGTTAGTAAAATTGTCCGCAGCGGAACGCATTCCAAAAACGTTTCCTGCCAAATATACTGCATCCGCACCGTAAAGGAGCGCGGATTTCATTTTTTCAAAATTTCCCGCAGGGGATAAAAGTTCAACCATATTTTTCTTACTTACCATTTCTATTTTTTAGCTCTCGCAACGATATACCAACGCTCGTCGGTGTCGCAGGCGGGTGTAAACTCAAAATCGGAATAAAATCCAATGAGCTCAAAGCCCGTGTCCGCGAGGGCTTTTTCTATTTTTTCTCTTTTATAACATCTCTCGGTTTGTACCTCGTCGCGCCTTGCATAAAGCTCACTTCCCTCTTCACGTTCAAAAACGGTCAGTGAAAAATCACAAAGTCCGCTATCCGAGTCATAAAAGTTTTGCCATACACAAAAATTGCCCGCACCGCAGTCCTCTTCCTCGTAAACATAGAAATTGTTGCCGTAAATATGTTCAAATTTGTGAGGAGTATTAACGTCAAAAAGGAAAAGACCGTCGGGATCGAGATAGTTGTGAACGAGGGAGAAGCATTTTTCAATATCGCCGTCCTCGGTGAGATAATTTATACTGTCAAGACAGCAGGTCACCGCACCCACCGTGCCGTAAAGCTCAAACTCGCGCATATCCTGAAGCAAAAACAAAACGTCGTTCTTGAGTTCAAGATCGAATTTTCTGTCATACGCGATATTCAGCATATCGTAAGAGCCGTCAACGCCGATCATATCGTATCCGCGCTTTGCAAGCTCAAGTGTCATGCTTCCCGTACCGCAGGCGAGATCGAGCAAAAGCTCGGGTTTTTCGTGAAGATGCTTCTCAAAGCATTTTTCAACGAAATCCGCCCACGCGGAGTAATCCACCTTCGCGTTTATCTTGTCATAAACGGTGGAAATTGCGCCGTAATTGTCAAATTTATTGCTCATTTTCTGCTCCAAACTGCTTGAGGAGTTGGTTTTCAAGCTCCATAGCGGTGTTGTAACCCATCTTCTTTTGACGGTTGTTCATTGCCGCAATCTCAAGGATAATGGGCAAGCTTCGTCCGGGACGAACGGGAACCGTGATGGAAGGAACATCAATTCCAAGAATATTGTAGGTCTGATCGTCAAGTCCAAAACGGTCGTACATTTTGCCCTCTACCCAGGGTTCAAGATGGATAACGAGGTCAATCTTTTCGCTCATCTTAACCGCACCCATACCGTAAAGACGGCGCACGTCAACAATACCGATACCTCTAAGCTCAACGTAGTGGCGAATAAGATCGGGAGCGGTACCAACAAGCGTGGTTGCGGAAACTCTCTTGATCTCAACTGCGTCGTCAGCGATAAGACGGTGTCCGCGCTCTACAAGTGCAATTGCGGTTTCGCTCTTACCAATTCCACTCTCACCGAGAATGAGTACACCCTCACCAAAAACCTCAACAAGAACACCGTGCTGAGTAATTCTGTTCGCAAGGTGAGTGTTGAGTAAAGCAATAAGGGATGCAAGTGTGGGAGAGGTCTTTTCGCGCGTTCTGAGAATCGGAACTCCATATTTTTGGGCAGGAATAAGAATCTCCTCGCCAATTTCAAAGTTCGTGGTGATGACAACCGCTACGGGACGCTGTGCGAAAAACGCGTCAAGTCGTGCTTCCGCAATATCGCGACCTATTTCAAAGAGGTATTGCATCTCCGCGCGCCCGATAATTTGTATTCTTGTGGGCTCAAATACCGTAAGAAAACCTGCAAGCGCAAGCCCGGGACGGTTTACCTCGCGGTTGGTTATGAGAATATCCTTTGCTGAGCAAGGCATATAAATTTCATCAAAATGAAGCTCCTTTATGAGCTTTTCAAGCGTAATTGAGTAAAGTGAATTTTTCATTTTTCGCTCCTGCCTCTAAATTTTATCATAATATTATATCACATTAACTTTGCTTCGTCAATATCAGTTGCAAATATTGACAAAACTCCGATCAAAATGATATAATTGGGTATAAAACATTAAAAGGAGTAAAACGTGAAAAAATCACTCAAAATAATAGGCATAATTCTTGCCGTTGTCGCGCTAATTGTTTCGGTTGGAATAGCCATTCTTTACAATAACGGACTCTCTGGCATGCATGATCACAGCGAGCCGATGGAGGGTCAAATCAAAGTAGCCTGCGTGGGCGATAGTATTACCTACGGCCACGGCATTTCCGATTGGAAGAAAAATAATTACCCCGCAAAGCTCGGAGAAATCCTTGGCGACGGCTATCACGTAGCCAATTTTGGCGAAAGCGGAAGAACTCTTTCTCCCGAGGGCGACCAGCCCTATACCGAGAGCGAACAGTATGGGCTCAGTCTTGAATATTGCCCCGATATACTCATTTTTATGCTCGGTACAAATGATTCTAAACCTGAAAACTGGCAGGATGAGGAGACCTTCCTTCGCCACCTCGACGAGATGCTCGATAGTTATAGAGAGGTAAACCCCGATGTAAAAATATATATTTGTACCCCCGCAACAGCATTCTTTGCCGAGGGACAAACCGAAGGCACTACAAATTTTGATATCCAACCCCTCGTGGTCGATCATATTTCAAACTGTATCCGCGGTTATGCGTTAAATCATCTCCTTGAGATTGAAACCTTGATTGATATTCATTACTTAACTTCGGGACATCCCGAGTGGTTCGAGGCAGATAACGTGCACCCCGATAAAAATGGCGCACTTGCCATAGCGGAGCTTATAGCGAAAAAGATATTAAAATAGCCTTTCCTTCATTAATCAATATTTTTACAAAAAATGCTTGACAAATGTAAAAAATGTGCTATAATGTCATATGATGCGGACGTATGCGTCCGTCTCTCTGTCGTACAAAAATTCATTCTAATTGTACGAACTTAAAGTCCATAGGGAGGTGTAAAATATGGAAAAGGTAATCAATACTTATGAAAACCTGTTCATCGTTAGTCTTGCAAACGGAGAAGCCGCTGCAAAAGAGACCGTGAACAAATTCACAACATTGATAGCTAACAACGCAGAGATCGTTGAGGTAGCTGACTGGGGCAAACGCCGTCTTGCATATCTTATCAACGACGAGAGCGAGGGTTACTACACTGTTGTAACTTTCAAAACAGCTTCTGATTTCCCCGCTGAGCTTGACCGTCTTTTCAACATTGACGAAAATGTTATGAGAGCAATGACAATTAAGCTTGACGTTAAGGCAATTGAAAGAAACAACGCAGCAAAGAAAGCTCCTGTTGTTGAAGCTGAAGTAGTTGAAGTTGCTGAGACAACTGACGCTGAATAATTGTTCAAGGAGGTAAGCTAAGATGTCAAATCTCAACTTAAATAAGGTAGTACTTTGCGGACGCCTTACAGCAGACCCCGAGCTCAAACAGACACAGAACGGAATTGCAGTAGTATCCTTCACACTTGCAGTAAATCGTAGATTCACAAGAGGTGCTGACGGTCAGGGCAATTCACAGGCTGATTTCATCAACTGCGTAGCATGGAGACAGACAGCGGAATTCATCTCTAGATATTTCCACAAGGGTTCTTCTCTTTGTGTAACAGGTTCTATTCAGACAAGAACATGGACCGACAACACTGGCGCAAAGCGCTATGCAACTGACGTAGTAGTAGATGAAGCAATGTTCGTTGACTCCAGATCTGACAGTAATCAGTCAAGCTATGTACCTGATGCTTACGGTTCTCCTTCATTCTCAAACATGGGTGAAGCGCCCAATTTTGAGGAAGTAAAGACAGATGACGATCTGCCGTTCTAAAAAACGCTAACGAAAATTTAACAGGAGGATTTCATAAAATGGAAAGAACAGAAAATGCTTCTCGTCCGGTTCGTTTCAACAACCGTAGAAGAAAAAAGGTTTGTATCTTCTGTGAAGATAAAATCGCTTATATCGACTATAAAGATTCTGCAAAGCTTAGAAAGTTCATCAGCGAACGCGGCAAAATTCTTCCCAGAAGAATCAGCGGCACATGCGCTATGCACCAGAGAAAGCTCACCACAGCGATCAAGCGCGCTCGTCAGGTAGCTCTTCTCCCCTACATCGCAGACTAATTCTTAAAATAAGTCAAATAAAAAATG
>JAZRHW010000074.1:0-2391 GCA_045644965.1 Eubacteriales bacterium | reverse complement strand
AAAAAAGTAAAACGGTCTGTGAAAAAATATCACAGACCGTTTTATTTAATTGTTTCCTGTTATTAAAGTGTTTCGAGATAGTTAACAACGTCGCGAATTGTAACGAACTGACCGATATTTTCGTCGCTGATTTCGATATCGAACTTATCTTCGCAAATCATAACAAGGTCAGCGAGCTCAATGGAGTTGATACCGAGGTCGTTAGCAAGTTCAGCATCAAGAGTAATGAGGTTTTCTTCAACCTGAAGCTCGTCAATAAGAATCTGTTTTACTTTTTCAAACATAGCAATCTCCTTAAAAATGTATAAATCTCAATAATATTCATGGATTTTAGCAAAAATATTCATAACGGATAAGTTTCCTAAAATCGAGTCTAACGTATTATACACAGTTTTTGTGGATTTGTCAACAATTTTTTTGAAAAAAATTCCCCCACCGCTTTATGAACACGTTCAAAACAAATTAAAAACTGCCTAAACCCTTGTGGTATCAAGGGTTTAGAGCATTTTTGCTCCCAAAAAATATTTTTATTTTCGAAAAAACACATTTTTTGAAAAAATATACCGCAAAATAGTGAAAATATTAAAAATTCTATTGAAAAATTGAAAATGTTATGATAAAATAAGTATATAAAAATACTTATGGAGTTTTTGATATGAAAAATAACAAAATAATCAATATACTTTTGTGGGTGGGCGCAGCGCTCTCCCTCGTGCTTGGAATTGTTACAGTAATTTTCGCACTTAGTGCCGAGGGTATTTTTTCCAAGTTGATTCTCTTCGTTGTGGCGGCACTTTTTGCGGCGCTTACTGTAATGGTAGCTTACCTTGCCTATATGGATACATTCAAGGTTGCTCCCAGTAAGGACGGCTCAAAGAAAAAGCCCCTTAACTACTTCCTCAATGCCAACGGCAAGAAGAAGGGAATCCCTCTTGATGCTCTCACATTTGAGATTATCGATAAGCAAATGAATAAATTCATCATTGACGCATTCGGTTCTCCCGTAGCACTTTGGAAGAACAACGTGTTCTCCGCAGGCGAGGACGTTTTCGGTAAGGACGGCGCTTTTAAGATCATTCTTGCATATAAGATGATCAGCGACCTTCAGATCCACCACTCCAAAAAGGCGTGGAAGATGTTCTTTGAGCTTCCCGATGCTGACTTTGCGGACATTCAGGAGTGTTTCGTAAGAAACGGTGACGACGAGCTTGCTCGTCAGCTCAATATGTACCGTCTTTCCGGTGAGGGTTGCGTTGGTGAAGCTGCGGCATTCCTTGACGAGAACGCAAGCTACATTCAAAAGAGAATGCTTAACTACGTTACTCGTAAGATTGAAAGCTTTAATATGTAAAATGAAAAAATAATCCCGACGGAATTTCCGTCGGGGTTATTTTTATATCTTTTTAAGCTTTGCATAAGTTGCCATGAGTTTTTTCGTGCCGACCTTATCGAACACTACCTCATAGAGCCAATCCGCACCCATGCGTTTAACACTAATCAAGTCGCCCTCGCCAAAGGTCGCGTGGAACACGCGGTCGCCTGCTTCGAGAACGTCCTTTTGGGCGGACACGGCAGGTTTTCTTTGTACTGTGCTAATTGTGAGTGTGTCGTACTGCGGCTTGTCAAAGCTGCGGTCCATATAGGAGTTAACTGCCTTTTGAGGCTTGTCATAGGGAGATCTTTCTCTCGCAATCAAGGACTCGGGAATTTCTCGCAAGAATCTCGATTCGGGATTGAACTGAGTGCGTCCGTAGAGCATTCGTTGGTTGGCATGAACGATGAATAGCTCGCGCTTTGCTCTCGTTATTGCAACGTAGGCAAGACGGCGCTCTTCTTCAATCTCCGCTTCACTCGCCATTACGGATTGCATGGAGGGGAAGAGTCCCTCTTCCATACCGGGAAGGAAAACGTACGGGAACTCAAGACCCTTGGCACTGTGGGCGGTCATAAGCACTACCGCGTCAGCGCTCTCGTCATAGCGGTCAACGTCGGCAACGAGTGCGGTTTCTTCCATAAAGCCCTCGAGAACGCTTGTATATGAGCCGTCATCAACATAGTTGTTTTCGTACTCTATAGCACCCGTGAGGAATTCCTCAAGGTTTTCAAGACGGTCGCGCTCAACCTCGCCTGCGGCTATGAGCATTTGGCGGTAGCCCGACTTGTCCATAACCTGATTGATAAGGGTTTCAAGAGAGACCTCGGTAACGAGTCTTGTGAGATAATTTATTAGATTTGCAAATTCAACCAGCTTCACCGCGCTCTTTCCGAGAGCCACGTACTTGTCCGCATTTTCGATAACCTTAAACATTGAGCAGTCCTGCTCGCGGGCAATTGCTCTAACACCCTCAAGTGTCCTGTCGCCAATCCCTCGCTTTGGCTCGTTGATGATAC
>JAZRHW010000073.1:0-1964 GCA_045644965.1 Eubacteriales bacterium | reverse complement strand
CAAATCCACGGGTGTTGAGGTTAAATTCCAGATTGTAGGCGGTGGAGAATTCTCCATCTTCACTACATGTATCGAAACAATTTACGGTATCACCTTTATGGTGCTTGCTCCCGACGGTGAGATCGTAAAACAGCTCATGCCTAGAATTCAAAATAAGGAAGAGGTTGAGGCGTACATTGCCGAAACTCTCAAGAAAAACGATATGGACCGCACCGAGCTCAACAAGACAAAATCCGGTTGTGAGCTCAAGGGCGTAACTTGTATTAACCCCGTTAACGGCAAGGAAGCAAGAATGTTCATTGGCGACTTCGTGCTTGCAAGCTATGGCACGGGTGCTGTAATGGCAGTTCCTTCCCATGACCAGCGCGACTTTGAGTATGCCGAGGCGCACGGAATTGATATGATCCAGGTAATCGACGGTGACGAAAAGCTCGGTCACGTTGACGTAAGCGAGCACGCTTTTGAAAAGGGTGATTATCTTGGTAAGGGTTACCGCCTTGTTAACTCCGAGGAGTTTACCGGCCTCACTGTTGAAGAAGCAAAAGAGGCTATTACATCAAAGCTCGAGGCAATGGGTGTTGCCAAGAGAACTGTAAACTACCACTTCAGAGAGTGGATTTTCGCGCGTCAGCGTTATTGGGGCGAGCCCGTTCCCGTGGTTCACGGTGAGGACGGCACTATCCATGTTCTTGACGACAGTGAGCTTCCTCTCGTTCTTCCCGAGCTTGAAAACTACAAGGGCGTTGGCGGAAAAGCACCCCTTGAAAATGCTGAGGAGTGGAAATATTACGATAAAGACGGTATTAAGGGCAAGAGAGAAACCTCTACAATGCCCGGATCCGCAGGTTCAAGCTGGTATTTCCTTAGATATATAGATCCTAACAATGATAAGGCTCTCGCTGATCCCGAGTTGCTCAAGCATTGGATGCCCGTTGACCTCTACATAGGCGGTCCCGAGCACGCAGTAGGTCACCTTATGTATTCAAGAATTTGGAATAGATACCTCTATGATAAGGGTATCGCACCCACAAAAGAGCCCTTTAAGAAGCTTGTTCACCAGGGTATGATTCTTGGCTCTAACGGTATTAAGATGGGCAAACGTTTCCCCGAGTACGTTGTAAATCCCAGTGATGTTGTGCGCGATTACGGTGCGGACACACTCCGTCTTTACGAAATGTTCATGGGCCCGCTTGAAGTTTCCAAGCCTTGGAGCGATCAGGGTGTTGAGGGTGCAAGACGTTTCCTTAACCGTGTATGGAATTTCTTTACCGAGGCCGAAAATATCGTAGACGGCGAAGTTCCCGCACTTGAAAAGATCTATCACAAGAGTGTGAAGAAGATCACCGAGGACTACGAAAAGCTCGCGTTCAATACCGCTATTTCCCAGATGATGATCTTCGTTAATGCGGTTTACAAGGAAGGCAAGTGTCCTCGCGAGTATGCCGAGGGACTTATTAAGATGCTCTCCTGCATCACTCCTCACATTGGCGAGGAAATGTGGAGCATTCTCGGTCATAACGATACTATCGCATACGAGCCCTGGCCCGCATACGACGAATCCAAGTGCGTTGACGACTCCGTTGAGGTTGCTGTTCAGGTTAACGGCAAGCTCCGTGCGACAATAATGCTTCCCGTTGATTGCGCTAAGGAAGAGGCAATCGCAATAGCAAAGGCGGACGAAAAGGTTGCGGCAGCTATTGATGGTAAGACAGTTATCAAGGAAATTTCAGTTCCCAATAAAATTGTAAATATCGTTGTAAAATAATTGAAAAACCCCTTGACAAATAGGGAAATTTGGTGTAAAATATAACAGTATATTGTAATTGAGGGGAGGGAAACAGAAAATGGCAGAAGTAAGAGTTAAAGAAGGCGAATCTTTGGATAGTGCTCTTCGTCGCTTCAAGCGCCAGTGCGCTCGTTCCGGTATCCTCACTGAACTTCGTAAGAGAGAACACTACGAAAAA
>JAZRHW010000072.1:0-14130 GCA_045644965.1 Eubacteriales bacterium | reverse complement strand
TCTTTTACAACGAATTTATTCGCGTTAAAAATGAAAATATTAAGATTTTCAAAAGCAATGGTCTGGCGGATTTTCTCCTCGCCGTACTGCTCAAGCAAGGCTGCCTCAGTCTTGCCCGTGCTTTCCATAAGTGAATCAAGGAAAATGCGGTATTCCTCGTCGGTCACCGTAATGTTCTCCGCTTGCATTACTGCGTGGAGCACCAATTCGGATTTTACGTAGGATTTTGCATATTCGTCAACGTATTTTTCAAAATCCGCTTCATCCTTAAATCCAAGCTCCTTGAGAACTCCGAGATAATCAAGCTGCTTGCCGAAATAGTATTGAGAGTATATAACGTAACCCTCTACCTCTTCTTTCATGGCATTGCTCAAATAATTGTATTGCTGCTGGGGCACCTCTACAAGAGTTGCATTCTCCGTAATCTTTACCCAAAGCGCTTCTATATTGGCGTCCTTGATCTGAGGATTTACACTGTCCTTGAGATACTGAACGAACTCATCAGTTGTCTTATGTTGATCGTTGGTATATTCCTTTACCCACGCGTCAGTAAAATGAGTTTCGGCAATATAGTTGATCTTGATTTCAAACTCAACCTTTTGTCCTGCAAGAGAGTTGCCGTAGTTGGTCGGGAAGGTAACGTCAATAGTAAAGTTTGAGCCAACAGCCGCGCCGATAATTCCCTGTGCGAAGCCGTCAATAAAGGTTCCAGTTTTGGCATCGTAAATAGTAACCAAGGTGTCGCCGTCAATATAAGCAAGCTGATCGGTGCTAGCACCGCCGTCAAAAGCATCACCGCGAGTTCCGTCGGATTTTTTATAGTAGCCCGTGTAGTCAAAGCTGAAAATAACCTTTTCAGTTATGTTTCCCTCTCTTACCTTGGTAAACTCATCTTCCTGCGCGAGAAGAACGTTAATGCGGTCATCTATCTCTTCCTGTGAAACCTCGATCTGATTAACCTCGAGAACAATGTCCTTATATTGACCGAGAGTGATGTATTGACTCACGTCAACCTTAAAAAAGTCCATTGGCTCGTATGTCTCCCCGTCGCCACTTCCGCCGTTACCGGTGGTGGTGAAAAGGTCCTTAAAGCCCTTGGAAATTGCATTGTCAGTCAAAAGTACAAAGCCCGCGGTAAGGATAAAAATTCCAAGCACAAAGCAAATTATTGTGATTATAGTTGATTTTTTCATATTTTTCTCCTAAATGTAAAGTAAAAAAAGGAACTCACCTGACGATAACAGAATAAGTTCCTTATTTTAATCGCCGTTAGCGATACAGACGCTTTAATTAAGCTTCTTCTTTGATTACTTCCTTGCCATTGTAAGAACGGCACTTCTTGCAAACTCTGTGAGAGAGTACGAATTCTCCGCACTTGGGGCACTTTACGATGCCGGGAAGGTTGAGCTTCCAGTTGTTTGAACGTCTCTTATCTCTACGAGCTTTAGATACTTTTCTCTTCGGTACTGCCATTATCCTACACCTCCTTGTTAGTGTGATACACAATCTATCTATGGTATTATACTACATTATTTTTCATTTGTCAAGTAATTTTTTCAAAACTTCTAATCTTGGATCGATTTCTTTTGTCACGCAGCCGCAATCGCCCTCTCTTTTGGGCTTTCCGCACTTAGGACAAAGTCCCTCGCAGTCCTCGGAGCAAAGCAATTTCTTGGGAAAATCAATAAGAAGCTCTTCCTTAACCGCATCGTCAAGTGTGAGTCTTCCGTTGTCAAGCACGATATACTCGTCAACGCTTTCCTCAAGTTTCTCCTCGCTAACCATACCCTCGGTTACAACGGTTCTCTCAAAATCGAGTGAGAAAGTTCCGCGCACCTCGTCAAGACATCTCGCACACTCGCCAACATAATCAAGGTCGGCCTGAAGAGTGAGACGCATATAGCCCGCGTTGTTTGTGATCTTGCCCCAAACTCGCGCGTCGCCCACAAAGGTTACGTCTTCAATTATTTCAGGCGTGAGAACAAAATCAATATTGATAACTGATACCTCGCCGCGAAGCATCGGATTTAAGTCGATAATCACAAGCAATACTCCTTTTAAAAAATTATTGTCAAATAAAACAACGGAAAATATTATAAACTAAAAACCTCCCCTTGTCAAGTGATTTGATAATTTTTTTATTTTTGATACAAAAACATTATATTGGTAAAAAAACAATTGCAAAAATTTTAAAAGTATGTTATAATATAAAGTAATGTAAATAAACAATACACGGGGGTTTATTATGAAAAGACTACTTGCTCTGATCTTCGCTTTATTATTGCTTCTTGCAATTCTTGCAGGTTGCGATAACAGCAATACCCAGGGTTCCACAAACAAATCAACTATTTCTACTACAGATACTGAGATTCTGGATCCTACTCCCGACGACTCGGAAACGAGTCAGGATCAGGATCCAAACCAAAGCCAAACTCACACACACACTTACGAATCAACAGTAACCGCACCCACTTGTGAAAGTGGTGGATATACAACTTACGTTTGCTCCACTTGTAGTAATACATACGTGGCAGATGAGGTTGCGGCACTCGGACACACCGAGCAAATCATTAGCGGAAAGAAAGCAACCTGCACTGAAACCGGTTTGACCGAAGGGGTTAAATGCTCAACTTGTAATAAGGTAATTACAAATCAGGAAACGATCCCCGCTGCAAATCACAGCTATAAATCCACAGTCACCGCTCCCACTTGTGAAGCGGATGGTTACACAACATACACATGTTCATCTTGTAATCATACTTATACAGGAAACACAGTTTCTTCCACAGGGCACAAAGCCCAGGCAGTGCCCGGTAAGGCAGCTACTTGCACATCCACCGGTTTAACTGACGGATCTAAGTGCTCCACATGTAACAAGACCCTTAGCCCTCAAACCACAATTCCTGCAAAAAATCACAGTTACAAGTCCACAGTAACCGCTCCCACTTGCGAGGCAGAGGGTTACACAACGTACACATGCTCTTCTTGTAATCATACTTACACAGGAAACAAGGTTGCCTCTACCGGACACAAGGCACAAACAATTCCCGGCAAGGCTGCTACTTGCACAGCAACCGGTTTGACTAACGGCTCTAAGTGCTCCGTATGCAACAAGACTCTTTCAACTCAAACTGTAATTTCCGCAAAAGGTCACAGTTATAAATCCACTACAACAGTTTCATCTTGTACAAATCAGGGATATACGACTCACACTTGTACTGTTTGTGGCGATAGCTACACATCTGACACCGTTGCTGCAGCAGGACATACACCACAAACCATTCCCGGCAAGGCTGCTACTTGTACCTCTACCGGTTTGACGGACGGAACAAAGTGTTCCAAGTGTGGTGTGATCATTAAGAACCAAACCGTTATTCCCGCAACCGGACATAAATATGCTTCTAAGATAACCGCCCCCACTTGTGAAAGTGTCGGTTACACAACATACACCTGCTCCTCTTGTGGCGATAGCTACACCTCCAATGAGGTTGCTGCCACAGGACACAAAGAAACAATAGTTCCCGGCAAGGCAGCTACTTGTACAACAACCGGTTTAACTGACGGAAGACAATGCTCCACATGTGGCAAGGTAATTGTTGCCCAAACAACGATTGCAGTTAAATCCCATAGTTATACTTCAAAGGTAACCGCCCCCACTTGTGAAAGTGTCGGTTACACAACGTACACCTGCTCCTCTTGTGGCGATAGCTACACCTCCAATGAGGTTGCTGCCACAGGACACAAAGAAACAATAGTTCCCGGCAAGGCCGCAACTTGTACAACAACCGGCTTGACCGACGGAAAAGAATGTTCCACATGTGGCAAGGTTATTGCTGCACAAACAACAATTGCAGTTAAAGCACACACCTACACTTCTTCCGTTACAAATCCCACTTGTACAAGCGAAGGATATACCACCTACACTTGCACGGTTTGTTCCTACAGCTATCAGGGCAATACCGTTGCCGCTACAGGACACAAAGAGACAACGGTTTTAGGCAAAGAAGCAACCTGTACAACTACAGGCTTGACGGACGGAACAAAGTGCTCCGAATGTAACAAGGTTATTGTTGCTCAAACAGTAATTGAAGTTAAAGCGCATAGCTACACTTCTTCCGTAACGAATCCCACTTGCACAAGTGAAGGATATACCATCTACACTTGCACAGTTTGTTCCTATAGCTATCAAGGTAACACCGTTGCCGCTACAGGACACAGTTGGGTGGATGCAACAACTGAGGCTCCCAAAACCTGTACGTCTTGTGGCGCTACAGAGGGCGAAAAGCTTCCCTCCTCTACTACAACTTCTGCTCCCACACTTACAGTAACCTACATCAACGTAGGTCAGGGAGATAGCATTCTTATTGAGGTTGAAGATTGCGACATTCTTATTGATGCAGGCACTACAAGCTACGGCACCACAGTATCCAACTACTTGAACGGTAGAGTTGATGATATTGAGCTTATGATCAATACTCACCCCGATTCCGACCACTGCGGTGGATTAACCAAAGTTCTCAATAACTACGTAGTTGAGCAAGTTTGGATCTCCAAGGATACAAGCAAAACCACTGCGGCATACACCAACTTTATTTCCGCGGTAAGTGCTGAAGGCTTAACAGCTAAAAAGCCAAGTGCAGGCACAGTATATACTTATGAATATTTAACACTTACCGTTCTCTATTCGTCGGTTGGTTCTGATTCAAACAACTCCTCCATAGTCGTAATGCTCGAATACGGAAGCTTCAAGTTCCTATTTATGGGCGATGCAGGAGAAGAAGTAGAAAATAAACTCGTAAGCTCCGGCACAGATTTGAGCTGCGACGTTCTTAAGGTAGGACATCACGGCAGTAAATACTCCAGCACGTCTTCATTCCTTAATGCAACGGGTGCAGATTACGGTGTAATCTGTGTAGGCAGCAACTCCTACGGTCATCCCACCTCCGAAGCATTGAGCAGATTGTCCTCCGCAGGTATTACTACTTACCGCACCGACACATCCGGAAATATCAAGTTCACTACTGACGGCGTAACAATGCAAACTCCCAGTGGTACAGACACCGATGGCTCAGGTTCAGGTTTGGGCAGCGGCGGATCTTCAAACGGTTCTTCAAGTGGCTCTTCAAGTGGCTCTTCAAGTGGTTCTTCAAGCGGTTCTTCAAGCTCAACACAAATATTTATCGGCAACACGGAAACCAAGGTGTTCCACCTTCCCACTTGCTCAAATTTGCCTGCAGCATCCAAGCAAAATCAGATGTATGATTATTGGTGGATAATCAATATTGCGGGCTATACGCCTTGTGGACGTTGCTTGAAAAATTATAATCCGGGAAGCAGTAGCAGTTCCACCACATACTATATTCTTAATACGAGTTCCAACGTATGCCACATGCCGACCTGCAGTTATCTACCCGATGCATCAAAACAAAAAATTGTTTACAGCACCGCAGGATATAAGCTTTGCGGACATTGCTTCAAATAAATAAAAATCAGCGAGCCGTTTTTACGGCTCGCTTCTTTATTATATTGATTCTCTTATTTCAATTTTTCCGTTAGCATTTTCGTCATCGCAAATGATTTCACCGATACTGTCTGCGTGAACGTATCCATCATAAACGTTCTTAACTGAAAGAATATGTCCTTCAATGTCCGCCTCAACCTCGCTTCGCTCGAATGAAAGGTCGCAATCGATCATCTTACAGTTGATAAGCTTGAGTCCTTTGCAGTAGCAAAGAGGCTGAGTACCGATAATTGTGCAGTTTTCAAAAGTGATATTCTCCGAATACCAAGCAAGATATTCACCCTTAACTATCGAGTTGCGCACCACAATATTTTTTGCGTGCCAAAATGCATCCTTGGTGTCGAAATTGCAATTTTCAAAAACCGAATTTTCTATGTACTGGAATGAATACTTTCCATTTAGCGAGGAATTTTTCATATTCAAGCCCGTTGCTTGAAGCATAAAATATTCGCCCGAAAAGTCGCTATTTTCAATATCAATATTATGAGAAAACCAACCAAACTCAACGCTCTTTACCTCGCAATTAGCCATCTTTATATTTTTACACTCACGAAGCGCCTTTATGCCGTGAAGCTTGGAATTTCTTATATCAACTTCGCTTGTGTACCATAGCGCAGCGCGACAAAGCTCCGTCATCTCGGAGTTAACTATTCTCACGTCGATATCGTGCCAAAGCGGATAGCGCAAATTAAAGAACACACCGTCGCATACAATGTTTTTACCCTCTTTGAGTGCACTCTCACCATCCTCTTCTCCATCAAAGGAGCATCCAACGAGCAAAAGACCGTCCGCGCTGTACAACGCGCGTTCCTCTCCAAAACGTTTATTTTCGTGTATTATCATAAAATCACCTCTATAAACTCATCGTCTTTAACCAATAATATCACATAAATTAATTTTTTTCAATAGTTATTTTATTGACATTTGAACTCATTTATAGTATTATTAGGATGTAAAAATATGTTCACTAAAGGTTGGTGAAAAAATGAAAATCAATAAGGACCTAAAGGGTTGGCTCTATTTACTTCCTGCGTTCCTATTCGTAGGAGTGTTTATGCTATATCCTCTAATCGACGTCTTTATCTACTCTCTTGAAGAAGGATACAATTTTGCCTCGGGCGAATTTTGGGGAATAGGACTTTACAACTATGAGTACGTTCTCCACGATCCATACTTTATGCAGGCGCTCAAAAACACATTTATACTTGTGGCTATAACTGTTCCCGCATCCACCGTGCTCGCGCTTGTAATCTCGATTGGGCTCTCCTCTATCAAGTGGCTCAAAAAGGCATATCAAACAATATTCTTTCTTCCCTACGTAACAAATACATTGGCGGTCGGTCTTGTGTTTATGATACTTTTCAAGAAAACTCCCTATACCGACGGTCTTATAAACTTTTTCATCACGTCCCTCGGCGGCACCACAGTAGATTTTATCGACGGTCCGTATTGGGCAAAGATGCTTGTGCTTTGCATATACACGATTTGGGTGGTTTTGCCCTTCAAAATTCTCGTTTTGACCTCGGCACTTGCCAGTGTTAACAAGACCTACTATCAAGCAGCGGCGATCGACGGCACACCGCAAAATCGTATCTTTTGGAAGATCACACTTCCTATGATTTCGCCCACCATTTCCTATCTCGTTATCACGGGCTTTATTGGTGCATTCAAAGCATATAGCGACGCAGTAGCGCTCTTTGGCGAAAACCTCAACACAGCCGAGATGAATACCATCGTTGGCTATGTTTACGATATGCTCTACGGAGAGGGCGGCGGTTATCCGTCATTCGCATCCGCAGCGGCAATAATTCTCTTCTGCATCGTGCTCACCATCACTTGCATCAACCTTATCGTTAGCAAGAAGCACGTAACGTACGGAAAGTGAGGTGCAGCATGAACGAATTAAAACAAATTAAGGCAAAGCATAGAATCGGAAGCATTATCAAAAAATCGCTCACTTATATCGGACTTACCGTTTGGGCAATAGCGGTTCTCTTTCCATTCTATTGGATGCTTCAAAACTCCTTTAAGAGCTTTTCCGAGTACAACTCCGAGAGCATTCCGAAATTTTTGCCAGCCGTTTTCACTCTTGAAAACTATATAACCGCATTCACGGCAGTTCCCCTCGGCAAATATTTGCTCAATACGCTCATATTTACCGTTTCCACTACAGCAATTATGCTCGTGGTCATCACACTCGCGGCATTTGCCTTTGCGCGACTTGATTTCAAAGGAAAGAACCTCGCGTTCACACTTCTCCTCGCGCTTATGATGATTCCCAACGAGCTTGTTATTATCACAAACTTCGCAACCATCACCGAGCTCGACCTAAGAAACACCTTTTGGGGCTTGATTTTGCCGTCGGTAACGTCAATTTTCTATCTTTATTTATTAAAGGAAAATTTCGCACAAATTCCCGACGAGTTATATCTTGCCGCGCAGGTTGACGGTTCGGGCGACTTTGGATATCTCATGAAGATCATGGTTCCAATTTCAAGCCCCACGATCGTAACCGTTTTAATACTAAAAGTAATTGAGTGCTGGAACTCATACGTTTGGCCACGACTCATTACCGACGATGAGGCGTACTTCCTTGTGTCCAACGGTATTCAAACCATAAGAGAAAGCGGATTCGGACGTGAAAACGTACCCGCCATGATGGCCGCTGTAGTTGTGATTTCAGTTCCACTCATAGTTCTCTTCCTTGTTTTCAAGGATAGAATTATGGAGGGCGTTTCAAGAGGAGGTACTAAGGGATGATTATTAAAAGAATAGCATCATTTTTGCTCCTCGCTACAATGCTTCTACCTTTGGTTGCCTTTGCGGGTTGCCACGGACAAAAGATTCTTCCCGAATTTACCGTTCCCGAAGAATTTGACACCTCAAAACAGTATGAAATTGTATTTTGGTCAAAAAACGAGAGCAACCCCACGCAAAATGCCATATACGATAAGGCGATAGCGGATTTTGAAGCGCTGTATCCAAATATCAACGTAATCAAAAAGGTCTATACAGACTATAAGGACATATTCAACGACGTTATCACAAATCTTCCTCAACGCACAACTCCCAACGTGTGCATCACCTATCCCGACCATATAGCAACATATATGCAGGGTGAAAACGTGATCCTCCCGCTTGATGAGTTGATGGCCGATCCCAAATTCGGTCTTGGCGGTTCGGAAATCAAATTTGATTCCGTAGGTGCCGACGAGATTATTCCCGAATTTTTAAATGAGGGTAAAATAGGAGGCGTACAATACGCCCTTCCCTATATGCGCTCAACCGAGGCTTGTTATATAAATGAGGATTTAGTCGAAAAGCTTGGCTTTACTCTTCCTGAAATACTCACCTGGGACTTCATTTTTGAGGTCAGTGAATATGCAATGTCGCTCGGCAAGGACGAGAACGGCAAATATATAGCAAACGGCAAGGAAGTGCTCATCCCCTTCATTTATAAATCCACGGATAATATGATGATATCAATGCTCGAGCAGCTTGGCGCACCTTATTCAAACGATCAGGGCGAGATGCTTCTCTTTAACGATACCACAAAGGAAGTATTGACCGAGATCGGCTCGCACATCAGCACGGGAGCATTTTCTACCTTTGCAAAGGTAAGCTATCCTGCCGATATGTTAAATATGGGTCAGTGCATCTTTGCAATAGATTCCACCGCAGGCGCGACCTGGATGGGCTACGATTCCCCCCTCAATGATGTAAAGGATAGTTCCGTTCCCTATGACATAGCAGTAAGGGCAATTCCGCAATACGACGCCCAAAATCCAAAAATGATATCTCAAGGCCCTTCTCTTTGTATCTTCAATAAGGAGGATAGCGGTGAGGTACTTGCATCATGGCTTTTCGCTCAGTTTTTGTTAACAAACGAGGTGCAAATCGCGTATTCACAAACCGAGGGATATATCCCCGTAACGAGCAAGGCACATAATTCTACGGAATATCAGGATTATCTCAGCCGCGCCGGTGAGGATAATGAGCTCTACTATGATGTTAAGATTGATGCCGCAAAGCTTATGCTTAACAACATTGAGAATACCTTTACGACCCCTGTTTTCAACGGTTCATCCGCCCTGCGCAACGTTGCGGGCGAGCTTATTGAGGAAACCCGAAAGGCGATAGAGAGAAAACAAACCGTTAATGACGCGTTCTTTGAAAGAACCTTTAATAAAATGGTGTCTCTTTACAAGCTGGATCAGTTCTCCGACGACGGACTCTCAAAGCAATCCCTGGGTGAATTGCCCACAGAAAGTAAAATACTCCTCGGGACTTTCGGAGTTGTGTGGCTCGGCCTTGGCGCTTACTATGTGCTCCACGCAATAAAAAGTAGAAAAAAAGAATAAATTATTGACATTTAAATAAAAATGTGTATAATAAAACTGTAAATATTCATTTTGCAAAAGGAGAAATTAAAATGAAAAAGATTATTTGTTTAGCATTGGTTCTCATTATGACACTTTCTTTCGTTGCTTGTGAAAAGGAAGATATCTTCACAAAGAGCGAAGGCGTTATGACTTGGGAAGAATATAATGCAGCAGCTCTCAATGATGAAGTTACCATTGAAGCATACGTTCAGGGTAAGCAGGGCTGGTGGTCCGATAACGGCGTTGGCAAGGCTACTATCTACCTTCAGGACGGTGTTGGCGGTTACTTGCTTTACGATCTTCACTGCTCAGAGGAAGAGTACGGTAAGCTTACAGAAGGTACAAAGGTTCGCGTAACAGGCTACAAGGCAGCTTATAAGGGCGAGTATGAGATCATCGATGCTACATTCGAGATTCTCGAAGGCAACTACGTTGCTCCTGCAACAGATGTAACATCCAAACTCGGCACAGCTGATATTCTTAATTGCCAGAACATGAAGGTTGCATTCAAGGGTCTTACAGTAGTAGGCTTCGAATACCAGGGCGGCGCTCGTGGTAAGGATATCTACGTTACATTCAGCTACAACGGTGCAAACTACAGCTTCTGCGTAGAAAGCTACCTCACAGGTGCGGATTCCGACCTTTATAAGGCAGTTGAGGCGCTTAAGGCAGGCGACGTTGTTGACGTAGAGGGCTTTGCTTATTGGTATGATTCTGCATATGACGCAGAAACAAACGTTGTAAATCCCAACGCAATCAACACTCACATCACAGGTATTACTGTAAAATAATCAATTAATTCAAAAGCACCTCACACGAGGTGCTTTTCTTTTTTTAAAAAACATTTGACAAGGACTTATCTTTGTGATATAATCCCATCAGTAAGCTACCGAGAGGAGTTAAGCTATGATTTTAACAATTGATATTGGAAATACAAGCATCACGCTTGGCGGTTTCGAGACCGACGAGTCCAGCTTTGTTGCGCGCCTGGCGACCGATCCTACAAAAACCGAGGACGAGTACGCAAGCAAGATAGTAAACATCTTGAATTTACACGGTGTTACTAAGGAAAACGTAAGTGGTGCGATAATTTCAAGTGTAGTTCCACCCCTTAATTCAATAATGAAAAATGCCATTAAGCTCATCTATGGAATTGAGCCCTTGATGGTATGCCCCGGAATAAAGACGGGCATTGGCATACTTTGCGACTCACCGTCGAGTGTCGGTGCGGACCTCATTTGCTCCTGTGTGGCTGCAAATTCACTTTATAGTGCGCCTGCACTTATCATTGATATGGGAACTGCTACCAAGATGATAGTAACTAATAAACAAGGTGCTTTCACGGGTGTTTCAATCATCCCCGGTGTTATGATGGGCCTTAATGCCCTCTCCAATGGCACGGCTCAGCTTCCTATGATAGGACTTGAAGCTCCGGCAACGGTTGTTGGTAAGAATACCGTGGACTGTATGAAGAGTGGTGTTGTATTCGGAAATGCGTCGCTTATCGACGGCATGATCGACCGCATCAACTGTGAAGTTGGCGAAGAGCTTCCCGTACTCGTTACAGGCGGTTATGCAAGTGCAATCATCCCCCATTGTCAGCACAAAATGATATTTGACAAGAATCTCGTCCTCAAAGGACTTAATATAATTTACAAGAAAAATAAATAATTTAATTCGTTTAATACTCTAATTTAGAGTAAATATAAATTTATGCGTTGTACCTTGATAGTTTCGCTATCAGGACGACAGCTAGGAGGATTTATGATCAAAACACAAAACAAACGAATGTCAACCGAGACCTTGGTGCTCGCAGCGGTAATGACGGCTCTTGTTATTATCTTGCAGTTTATGGGTGCTTTCGTGCGACTTGGCCCCTTCCAGTGCAGCTTGGTGCTCATGCCCATCGTGGTAGGCGCAGCTCTCTGCGGAAAGAAAATCAGCGCGTGGCTTGGATTTGTATTCGGTATGGTAGTGCTTCTTAACGGTGACGCAACTGCGTTTTTGACCGTTAATGCCATTGGAACAGTAATTACTGTTTTGACAAAGGGCACACTTTGCGGTCTTTGTGCCGGATTCGTTTTTGAACTTCTCAAAGAGAAAAACACCTATCTCGCGGTTTTATGCTCAGCGATAGTATGTCCCATAGTTAATACGGGCATATTCCTCATAGGTTGCCGACTTTTCTTCTTTGAAACAATTCAAAGTTGGGGACTTGCCGAAGGCTTTGGCTCAGCGGTAGAGTATATGTTCCTCGGTCTCGCAGGTGGAAACTTCCTCTTCGAGCTTATCACGAATATCGTTCTCTGCCCCGCTATAATTAGAATTTTGAATCTTAGAAAAAAGAAAAATTAAATAAAAAAGACCACTTTCGTGGTCTTTTTTTATTTGCTATAATATGCATCTTCCTGTGCGGCACTGAATATGGATATGTTTTTATCTCGGATATATTTGAGAATAGCAACGTAATCTCCCCTGCCGTCAACAATAACATGTTCTATAAGTGAAACACCGATTATCGAAAGCTCGCGCTCGAGCATTTTTGTGAAATTAAGGTCGGCCTGCGACGGCTCGCATACTCCCTCGGGATGATTGTGAAAGACGATCATTGTGGTTGCGCGCTTTAGAACGCAAAGCTCCATAATCGTGCGAAGCATCGGCTTCGCCTCATTTACCGTTCCCGAAGCAATAAGATTTGTGTCAATAATATTGAAATTATCATCCATAAACACGCCGAAAACGAGTTCCTTGACTGCGCCCATGGTGTGTTGAGTTGCAAGATCTACGACCTTGCTAATGCAATCAAGCTGCTTTGGGGTAATGCGATCCTCATCCGCATACCTCTTGGCTAATGAGAGCATTAATTTGAGCAATATTGCGGAATTGTTGCCAATGCCGTGCACGAGCTTCAATTCGTCAACTTCCGCCTCAGCCATATTGCTGATCGAACCAAATCTCTCTATCAGGGAGTGTGCAATCTCATTTGTGTTTGCTCTTGGTATCGAATAAAAAAGTAGAAGTTCCAAAAGTTCGTGATCACTGAACGATTCTCCCTTTGATTGCAAGTATCTATATTTAAGGCGCTTTCTGTGTCCGCCGTGCGGATGCTTTGCCTTCTTATCCATCACTGTTATTCTCCTTTGAAATAATAATTTTGAAAGGATTTATTTTCGTATCAATTCTACATAAAAACAGTGTTTTTGTCAATACTTGAATAATTTTTTATTGAAAATGCAACTCAAATGGGAATGATTAAGGTCAAAAAAGGATAGCAATCCAATATGCGCCACCCAGATGGTGCCCTAACGGGCACTATTTTCGCCCACAAGATTGCTCGCGAGCGGCAATCATTGTTTGGTCAAAAATGCGAACTGGATCCCGTGCGACGAGTCGCACGGTGCCAACCCGATTGGGTGAGTGACGGCAAAAAAAGATAGGACACCGTTGGGTGCGCCACCCAGAGAGTTCCCTTCGGGAACTAAATTCGCCGAGGAGTTCCCACGCAAGCGCGGAACGTCCTTTCGTCGAATTTGCGAACTGGATTCCGCTGCGCCTTGCGGCGCGCGGAGCCGAGTTCGCCTCGCAAATAGCATATCCAAAATAAAAGAGCACCCATTTGGGTGCTCTTTTGTTTTGGAGGCGCCACCCAGATTCGGACTGGGGGTAGAGGTGTTGCAGACCTTTGCCTTACCACTTGGCCATGGCGCCATATTTGTTTTCAACATTTGGATTATATCACAAAGATACACAGTTGTCAATACCAAAATTCAAATACTTTTCACTTTATAACAAAAATCACCGCTCAAATGAACGGTGATTTAAATTATTATTTATTCTTCAACCTTGCGGAGCAATATCTTGTTTTCAAATCCGCCGCGCTTGTCCGCTTTCTCAGCTCTTATGCGCTCAAGTTCTTCCCTTGTATAGCCACGCGCAAGTGCCGCCGCATAGACCACCTCGAGAATATCCGCAAGCTCCTCAATGCTCTGATCCGCGTGATATTCGGCAAGCTCCTCATCAAGCTTTGCATCAAGTGCTACAAGGAATTCAAAATCTCCCAGCGTTTCAACAACACATCTCTTGCCCGCTTCTTCGATTATTGCAGGAATTTTATCCCTTACGAGCTTATTATACGTCTTTATATTTTGATTTTCAATCTCAAAGATAACCTTCTTATTTTCAAAATCAACCTTTTTAACGAGGTATCCCGCATTCATCCACGCATCA
>JAZRHW010000071.1:0-2283 GCA_045644965.1 Eubacteriales bacterium | reverse complement strand
GCAAAGCAAGCGGATATCCCCGAGGGCGCTATCGCCCTTCCCAATAAATTGGGCACGGCTCCCGGCATATTTATTGAGCACGACGGACACGTTGTTGTCCTTCTCCCCGGCCCACCCGCGGAGCTTCACCCCATGTTTGATGAATCAGTTTTCCCGCGCCTTCGCGAGATGAGTGACAAGATCCTCGTATCCCACAACATTCATATAATGGGTATGGGCGAGAGCGCAATCGAAGAGGTCCTCTTCGACCTTATGAAAAATAGTACCAACCCCACTCTTGCACCCTATGCAAAGGAGAGCGAGGTGCGCCTTCGCGTGAGCGCGCTTGCACGCAGTGAAGATGAGGGCGAAAAAATGTGCGCCGAGATGATAGAAAAGGTGAAAAACTCCCCCGTTGGAAAGCATATCTATGCCTTGGATGCAGAGCGCATTGAAAAGCTCGTAGTGGCAAAGCTAAAAGAAAAAGGACTCACACTTACCGTGGCCGAATCCTGCACGGGCGGCTATATTGGAAAGCTCCTTACCGACATTCCCGGTGCTTCCAGCGCATTCGCAGGCGGATTTATCACCTATTCAAACGAGGCGAAGATTAATTTACTCGGTGTTTCCCCCGAAACACTCCAAAAACACTCCGCGGTTTCTCCCGAAACAGCAATGGAGATGGCGCGCGGTGCGCGTGAGCGACTTGGAACCGACCTCGCAGTGTCCGTCACGGGAGAGGCGGGGCCCAATCCCGATCCCCAAACAGGAAAACCTGTAGGAACTGTATTCGTTGGAATTTCAAGTGCACAAAAAACTTATTCTATTCAAGTTAAAATTCCCCCTCAGCGCAATAGAGACTACATTAGAAATGTAGCAACAAACCGTGCTCTTCGAGAAATTTTGATATTTTTGAACGAAATTTGATTAAAGTTTACAATTTGAAAACAATTTACCCACAATTTGTTCAAATATCGACTTGATTTTTGTCGAAAAATATATTATAATAGTTATAGCCAAATTATGGCAACTTAATATTGTAATATTTCCAAACATCTGAGAAAATTAAGACTCGCAACCGGATTTGAAAATTTATTTTTCTTTTCTCTCCTGAATCTTAATCCGGCGCGCCCGCCATCGTAAACGTGGGCAGTAAACCTCCACCACCAGCGCAGTCAATTTTCTCAGATGCCCTTTTTTTATCTACTATCTAATTCAGTTCAAAAAACGGATGCTTAAATAAGCATCCGTTTTATTTATATCTTATTATTTTATTTTTTCCTGATCGATTCTCATACGCACTTATCGCGTGGATAACTCCCATAGACATCCAAAGGGCAAGCATCGACGAGCCGCCATAGCTCATGAAAGGAAGAGTAATGCCAATTACAGGAAGGAGCGCCAAGCACATTCCGAGATTCATAACGGACTGCACAACAAACATTCCCGCAACTCCGACGCAAATCAAAGCGCCAAACTCGTTCTTGCATTTTTTAGCGATACTGAGAAGTCGCACTATCAAATAGATAAGCACACCAATAAATACAACCGCTCCCACAAAACCGAACATCTCACAGTAAGTTGCAAATATAAAGTCGGTATGGGATGCGGGAAGCACCTCGTAATAACCCCCCGAATTTATTCCCCTGCCAAAAAATCCACCCGCGCTTATCGCATCAAGCGAAAGAAGGGGCTGCATTCCGTAACCCAAAGGATCAAGCTCGGGTTGGAATCCGTACAAAATTCGCTTTTGCTGATACTCACTGAGATGAGGCCACAAAAACGGGAAGATGAGGGCAACAGCACCAAATGCACCAATGAAATACCACTTACTAAGACCTGCAAAGGCAAGCATAATCGCTACAATTCCAAGATACACAAGTACTACGCCAAGGTCGCCCGAAAGAAGAATTAATCCAACAATGGCAAGCGCGTGTACTGCCAACCAAATTAGAGTTTTTATATTATTTATTGAGTCCTTTACCATTGAGAGATGCTTTGAAAAGCTTATGATAAAAGCTATCTTGACAAATTCCGATGGTTGAATTTGAAATTCTCTTGAACCGATTTTAATAATTGTCAACCAGCTCTTGTTCGCACTCTCGGTGCCGTTTGCACCCGTCGCACCAAAGATGAGAGTGATGCCAAGCAACCCAACAGAAGCACAAAGGAGAATGAGCCAATAACGGTCAACGAAAAGTCGGTAATCTATATTTGCAATCACCATTACCGCACAAATACCCACCGCAGTCATAGCAATTTGCATAACAATCTTGCTTGTACCAAAGTTCTCTCTCGCACCGT
>JAZRHW010000070.1:0-9307 GCA_045644965.1 Eubacteriales bacterium | reverse complement strand
TTCTTACAAATGAAAGGAACAAGAACCATTGAACCAATCATGAAGGGAGAAGAAAGAGCGGAGCTGATGGACTGATATGTAACGTCATGGTAAACACCGGAGTACATGTACATACCGAGTGTCTGAGCTGCATACTGCATTGTGCAGATACAAATACCGTGGATGCAAAGAGCCACGAAGGGACGGTTTGTTTTAACAACTGTGAGGATGTCAGAGAACTTAATATCGTCAGCCTTTGTTTCAGCAACTGTTGTGCGCTCTTCAGTAAGATAATAGTGAAGGAAGCATACTACAAATCCGATAAGTGCACAAACAACACCGGTGATTGTGTAACCGATGGAGTTTCTATCGCCAAACATACCGATAACGATAGGACCTGCAAGACCGGGGATCATGTTACCAAACATTGAACCAACACCACGCGCGGAAGAAAGAGAAGCTCTTTCGGAGTCATTCTTAGACATTGCGGAAAGAAGTGAGCCCATGGGGATGTTGAACATTGTGTAAGCTGCCTCGTAAAGGATCTTACAAGAGAAAAGAACTACTACTGTAGCGATACCGTCAACGAAGGTAGGAACAGTCCAAAGCGCAATTGCAGTAACTGCGAGCAAGGGAGTGGAACGAAGAAGCCAAGGGCGGAATTTTCCTCTCTTGTCAATCTTTCTTGCAAATGCCTTGTCCATCAAAGCGCCCATCATGGGGTCATTGATAGCATCCCAAATAGTCCAAATGATTACGAGTGTACCGAGAAGCGTGGGGTCAATTCCGAGCGCGTTGGTACAGTACATTGTGAATGTGCTTGCCATAAGAGCAAATGTCATACATCCGCCCCAGTCACCGAGCATATAGCCTATCCAATGCTTTGTGGTAAGGCTGCCGGCGATTTTTTGTTTCTTAGCCATAATAAATATGCCTCCAAATATTATTAATAAAAAATAGCCCCCCAAAAAAGAAGCTTTTTTTCATTATATCAAATATAAAACTTCTTGTCAACTTGTTTTGTGAAACATATTAACAGTTTTTGAATAAAATTTTAATGAAATATTTATTTATTATATCATTTTACTTATTGAAAAAACAAATTAGTTGTGGTATAATTACTATGTATAATTGTGTACTTGGAGAAAATTTGAATGGGAATGGTACTTTTGACTGCTCTCGGCGTTGGCGGTGCTACGCTCGTGGGCACAATACTCGGCTTTGTTTTCAAGAAAATTTCACATAAATTTACCGATATAACGCTTGGATTTGCGGCAGGTGTAATGCTCGCGGCGGCGGTGCTCGGCCTTGTACTTCCCTCACTGGAATACGGCGGCGAGTACGGCATTATCACAACTGTGGTTGGAATTTTTGTCGGCGCTTTGTGTCTAAATCTCGTCGACAAACTCGTCCCCCATCTTCACAAATTGGTTGGGCCCGACATTGAAGATCACAACAATTCAAATCTTAGCAAGGTCTTGCTCTTCGTAACGGCAATAGCGATCCACAATCTCCCCGAAGGAATTGCCGCGGGTGTTGGATTTGGTGCAGGCGATACAAGTCAGGCGATTTTAATTGCGGGAGGTATCGCGCTTCAAAACATTCCCGAGGGCATGGTAATAATTGCTCCCATGCTCGCAAGTGGTGTATCTCCAAAAAAGACCTTCGCTTGTGCGGCCGCAACCGGACTTATTGAGGTTGTTGGCACAATGATCGGCTACTTTGCGGTAAGCGTAGCACAGGTCATTCTTCCCTTCTCCCTCGCTTTTGCGGGTGGAACAATGCTCTACGTCATAAGCGACGAGATGATCCCCGAAACTCACGCTCACGGAAATGAGCGCGGCGCAACATACGCCTTGCTCGTGGGCTTTTGTATAATGCTTATTTCAGATTTCTTACTTGGATAGAGAGGTGTAAATTTTGGCTGCTAAAATTAAAAAATTTCTTAGAGAGCTTAATTACGGTGTTATATTTGTAACCATAATTTGCTCAGCTATAATCGCGTTCGGTACCTTTATTCACGCGAACGCAGTTATCCCCGAGGGTGGTGTAATCGGTCTTTCGCTTATGATTGACCACCTTTCCGACGGTGAAATTTCGTATACCTTGGTTAACTTTGTAATCAACGCGCTCTTGTGTTTGCTCGCTTGGCGTTTGATGGGTACGAAATACATGGTGAACGTTGCAGTAGCGATTGCAAGCTTCTCTATTTTCTCCGCTATTTTCAACGCAAAGATCTCAAACGACATATTCGTTGACCCTGTAACCGGCAATGATTATTATCTTCTTGCTGCGCTTGTGGGTGCGATCTTGATTGAAGTTGGTACCGGTATAATGCTCCGTGTAGGAAGTGCTCCCAACGGCGACCACGCGTTCTCAATGGCAATCGTGCGCGAGGGAGGATTTGACTTCGGTTGGATAAACTTCCTTCGTGACTTCGTCGTTATCGTTCTCTCACTTTGCTATACCGACGTTACTTCCGTTGCGTTTGCAATTATTATTATGACAATCACCAACCCCATTTCCGAATACATAGTAAAGGGTAACCAAAGGAGACGTGGCGACAGCAAAAATGCCGCGGCTAAGAGAGGTTGGATTCCAAGAACCGTTATCAGCTTGCTCGTGGTTGTACTTTTGATAGGCGGTATCGCTTTCCTTGAGGAGTCTTATTACACTCCCGATGACAAGCTCATAGATTCCATGCCTGCAACCAACGTAAAAGAGATGACCTTTGAGGTTGACTCCATGGATCTTGAGATTAAAGCATATGTTCCCGAAGGAGAAATCATAGCAGGCTTTGTATTCTACCCCGGTGGAATGGTTGATTTCAATTCGTACGAGTACTTGCTTAAGTCTTGTGCTGAAAAAGGAATACTTTGCGTAATCCCCGAAATGCCCTACAACCTCGCAGTTCTCGGCCCTAACAAGGCAATAAAGGCCATGGAGCTTTTCCCCGAAGTGGAAAATTGGTATATCGGTGGTCACTCGCTCGGCGGTGCTATGGCATCCAGCTGCGCAGCACTCCACCCCGAGCTCTTTGAAGGTGTTATCCTCCTTGGCGCATACTCAACAAATGATATCACAGACTTCCGTGTTCTTTCAATTTACGGAACCAATGACTTGGTTATGAACAGAGTCAAGTACGAAAGCAATATCAAGCATCTCCCCAAGAACTTTGAAGAGCACGTTATAATCGGTGGAAACCACGCATACTTTGGAATGTATGGTGAACAGGACGGCGACGGAGAAGCAATCATATCCAATGAGGAGCAAATTGAAATCACTACCGGTTACATCTATAGATTTATTACCAAATAAGGTGTTTTTATGAAGGTTTTATTACTTAACGGAAGTCCCAGAGCAAACGGAAATACCTCACTCGCTCTTAAAGAGATGATCAAAATTTTTGAGACTTACGGAGTTGAAGTCGAGTACGTACACGTTGGCAATCAGTCCATTCGCGGTTGTCTTGCCTGCGGTGCATGTCACTCGGGTCGCGAAAACTGTGTTATTGATGACGTAGTCAACAAGCTTGCTCCCGTTTTTGAGCAGTGCGACGGTGTGGTGGTTGCATCCCCCGTTTATTATGCGAGCGCCAATGCGACTCTCGTGGCTTTACTTGATAGACTATTTTACAGCACAAAATTCGACAAGCGCATGAAGGTTGGCGCATCAGTTGCAGTTGCTCGCAGGGGCGGTTGTTCTGCCACATTCGATCAACTCAACAAATTCTTTACAATAAGCGGTATGCCCGTAGCCTCAAGTCAATACTGGAACAGTGTTCACGGTGGCACTCCGGGAGAGGCAGAAAGCGATCTTGAAGGAATGCAAACCATGCGAACCCTCGCACACAATATGGTCTTTCTTATGAGAAGCATTGAACTCGGCAAAGAAAAATACGGCTTGCCCGAAAAGGAAGCACCCCAAAGAACAAACTTTATACGATAAACAAAAATCCCCGCTCAGCTGAGCGGGGATTGATTTTATGTTGTCAGTTTATTTTTTAAAGGTCTGAGCAATCTTTCTGAAGGTATCTTCCTCAAAGGGAGTTGTAAGTCCTGCCTTAACGAGTGCGCCAAGGAAGCCATCTTCCTCAGTTACACCCTCAACGAGTGCTGTGTAGCACACAAGAGCCGCGTCATAATCCTCTTCTGCTATAGCAAAGATCTCAATAGCCGCTGCAGCGGAAACCGCGTAACTGATGTAGTAAACGGGATTGCTGATAGCAACCTGTCTCCAGTAATCAAGGGGATCGGAGATATTGCTGCTTACCCAATCAACGCCACCATAGGGCTCGCAAACGTCCGTCATAATAGCATCAAAGTCTTCACTTGTCATAGAAGCAACAGTTTCGTCGTCAAGCGCATAAACTCTTTGCTCGAACTCGTCAACGATTGTTGCAAGAATCATTACGTAGCCTGCATTCACAAGGTTGTATGCTCTTACGTAAGGATAAATGCTCTTGCTGATTTCGCCCTCACAATACTTGAGGAACAAGAATTCGTTACCCTGTGAATGTGTTTCACAAAGGTCGTAGTTATTTAAATCGTGATTAGTAACAGCCGCATAATAGTGACCTATCTCGTGAACCATAGTGCTTGCACTCTGTCCGCTGCTACCAAAGAGACAGAAGGGGGTTTCACTCTCGTAAAGATATGTCTGGAATGCTGTAGGATGAGAGTTTTTGTTGTTGGAGAATACGCAGTTCTTGTTATCAAACATGTGACGCATATTTTCACCCATTGTACCCTCAAGAGAATTGAGGTAGCCAAGAAGATAGTTTTCCTTACCTGCATCGAACTTGCCGGTAACAAAGTCAATAAAATTATTCTGCTTAGTTGTAGAAAGTTCTCTCCATCCATTGAAATCGTTGTAAACTCTCTCAAAGTTGGGCACTACGTACTGAATTACATATTCGCGGAAGAGAGCAAGATCTTCAGCGGAGTAATCTCTACCGTATACGTTTTTGGAAGCGTATTCATAGTAGTTATCATAGCCGTTAAGGGCAGCGATCTGATTGTTCTTGATTATCAACTGCTTGTAAATTTCAACGCTTGCGTCCGCAAAATTATATGCATTGTCATCAAGATTATCATACTCGACCTGAAGCTCTTCAACTTCTTTTTTAACTGCTACGATAGCGGGATCGTACTCAAGCATTTCCTGAATCTCCTGCTCGGTCCAGTCAGCAAAAAGCTCCGCAGCATGAGGGGATTCGAGATACATAGTTCTGCAGGACTGCATATATTTATCCTGAAGATCGTAGAACATATCCTGTGTATCAAGATAACGTGTGGATGCTTCCTCGTCACTAGTATTGCAGTAATAAATAAGGGTCGCAATAGTCATCTGCTCAGCAACATGGTAGAATGCCGTCTCAAACTCTTCGTATGCAGCATCTATCTCATCAACATTTTCGGCAGTCTTGGACAGCTCAACCATTGTATCGAGCAATGCCATAGAGGCATCAACCTCTTCAGTGGTAAGAGTATACATTTCAAGAAGTTCTTTTCTTGTCAAAGAATGCGCTCCTCGATCAAATTTTTCCTCCTCCGGCTTCTTTGTGGTCGAAGTGGCGGATGGGGTGGATTCCGTAGTTGTGGTTGTAGTTGTTGTAGGCACCCAACCCTCGGGAAGATACTCCAAGAAAGGAGCGAGCGCGGACTCACAAGATGTGAGAACCATGAGCATCACAAGAAGCAATGCTACTAATTTCAAATTAAATTTCATAAGCTTTCCTCCTGTAAAAACCTTATTAATTAAGGGTTTTATTTAATAACATAATAATTTTAACACTATTAACTTTAAAAATCAAGGGGTTTCTAAATTTTTATGCGATTTTATATTTTTTTGTTTCTTTTTCACAATATTTGTGTTATAATGTTATTATAAATGCACGAAGGGAGGACGGATATGTTACGAATTGACGTCAATTTACCACTCAAATACACCGAAAAAGACGTAAAAAGCAAAATTTGCTCCGTCTTTCCAATAAAGGAAGAGGATATAAAATCCTTTGAATTGCTCAAACTTTCGCTCGATTTGAGCAACAAGAGCGCCATTTGCTACAAGGCAGCAGTTGGTGTTTGCTTCGACGAGGATCTTGAAGCAAAATTTGCTTTGCGCAAAAAAGTTTGCTCCACACTTCCCTCCCTCGAATTCAAATATGAGCAATATGACACGAGCGACCTTCGTCCCGTGGTTATTGGAGCAGGCCCTTGCGGACTTTTTGCCGCACTCATTTTGGCTGAGGCGGGAGCTCGCCCCGTGGTTTTGGAGAGAGGTTTATCCATTGACGAACGCGCAAAAGAGGTCGACGATTTTGTAAAATTCGGAAGGCTCAACCCCGAGTGCAACGTGCAGTTCGGTGAGGGTGGTGCAGGCACATACTCCGACGGCAAGCTCAAAAGCGGTTCTTTGAACAAATATAAATATAAAATTCTCAAGGAATTCATTGAGGCGGGTGCAACTCCCGATATTCTCTATTCCGCAACCGCGCATCTCGGCACGGATAAGCTCGGCACGATAGTTAAAAATATTAGAAAAAAGATAATCCAAAATGGCGGAGAGTTCATATTCGGTGCAAAATTCACGAGCTTCGTGTATCTTGGCGAGAAGCTCTCGGCAGTTAAGTATATTAAAGACGGATGCGAGAATATTCTCGAGTGTACTGATGCGATTTTAGCAATTGGGCATTCCGCGCGCGATACCATTAGCAATCTCTACGAAGACGGATTCCAAATGATTCCCAAGGGATTTGGCGTGGGAATGAGAATTGAGCATCCGAGAGAATATATGAATGAGTTGGTTTACGGCAAGGGGTACGACTCCTCGCTTGAAACCGCAACATATCATCTCGTTACTCACCTAAAGGGCGGTAGAAGTGTATATAGCTTTTGTATGTGTCCCGGTGGCACTGTTGTGCCCGCAGCGAGCGAGGTTGGCGGTGTGGTAACCAACGGAATGAGCGTTTTTGACCGAAATGCCGACAACTCCAATTCCGCGCTCCTTGTGAGCGTAACTCCCGAGGATTTTGGAAGCGATCACGCATTGGCAGGCATTGAATTCCAAAGAAAAATTGAGCAAAAAGCATATGCCCTCTCAAACACCTATGCTGCACCGAGCATCAAAATGGGTGAATTAAAGGAAAAGTGTGTGCCGAGTGGTGTTTTGGGCGCAGTTAAGCCCTCTTATCCAATTGGAACACTTCCCTCTTCACCAAGCAAATATATGCCCGAGTATATCGGTGCCTGTCTCTCCGAGGCATTTGACGATTTCGACGCATGGATGGGTGGATTCTACCTTCCCGACGCTGTACTGACGGGACCTGAAACGAGAACGACCTCGCCTATTCGCATGCTCCGTGATGAGCATACAAGAATGGCGGTGGCGCGCCCCAACATCTATCCCTCGGGCGAGGGCGCAGGCTATGCGGGCGGTATCGTTACGAGCGCCTATGACGGAGTCTTGTCCGCACTTGCAATGCTTGAAAAATTTAAAATTGATTAATCCATTAGAAAGCACCTCTGGCGAGGTGCTTTTGTCATTTCTATAAAATTCGACATATACTGAAATTGGTGGGATCACCAAATAATATTTCAGGAGTATTTATGAATAGAGATAATCAATCTTATAGAAACAATCGCTGTGGCGGTTGTCGTCGTCCGTGTGATGACGACAACGTAGTTATTTGTCCGCAAGGCCCCGAGGGTCCTCAGGGACCCGTTGGTCCACAAGGTCCCGCAGGTGAAACGGGTCCGAGAGGCCCTCAAGGTGTACAAGGTGTTATGGGCCCGACCGGTCCGCAAGGCCCAATGGGCGCGCAGGGTCCTGCCGGTGAAGTAGGGCCTGTCGGCCCTCAAGGTCCTATGGGCGAGAGAGGTCCCCAGGGTATTCAGGGCGAAGTTGGCCCTGCCGGCCCTCAGGGTGCAACGGGTGCGATAGGTCCTCAGGGCCCTGCAGGTCCTCAAGGACCTCAAGGTGAAGTTGGACCGCAGGGTCCCGCAGGTCCCCAGGGTCCTCAAGGCCCAGTTGGTGCAACGGGTGCGACGGGTGCAACGGGCGCTACCGGTGCAACAGGAGCAACAGGAGCTACCGGTGCGACGGGCGCAACAGGCCCTCAAGGCGAGGTAGGTCCTCAAGGTCCTCAGGGTATCCCCGGCGGAGTGCTTTCCTATGCCGATTTTTACGCCCTCATTCCTCCCGACAACTCAACTTCCATCGAGCCGGGTAATGACGTTGCCTTCCCTCGAAACGGAGCTATTGCAAACACAAATATCGCTAGAATAACCGACACCGCATTTCTTCTTGCGGACATTGGCACTTATCTTGTATTGTTCACCGTCCCCGTAACGGAATCGGGCCAGATAGTGCTTACACTGAACGGAACCGAGCTTCTCTATGCCACCTTTGGTCGCACCACGGGTACGTCACAAATCGTTGGCAATACCATCATAACAACCACATCAGCGAACTCCATTCTTACTGTTCGCAACCCTTCCGGAAATGATACCGACCTTACCCTCACAGACGGAGCAGGAGGCGATCTCGCCGTAAGCGCACATCTCACCATCGTTCAGTTGGCATAAAACTAAAATACCCACCCGAAAATTCGGGTGGGTACATATTTTTAGAATTTTGATGTATCGAATTCCTTGAGATATTTCTTCAATGGCTTTACAACGTTTTTAACTGTGCCGTCAACAAAAGGATTTTTAAGAGAAGCGCGTTTAACGAGCTCGGTGAAGGGGTATTTACCACCCATCTTGCAAAGCTTAACGTATTTTCTCCAAGCTCTGCCGTGATCACGTCTTGCCTCGTTGAAGAACTGGAACGCAACAACCTGCGCCAAAGTATAATCAATGTAATAGAAGGGTGAACCGAAAATATGACTCTGTCTTAACCAATATCCGCCCATCTCCAAAACGGGAGTATTATCATATTTGATATGGGGAAGATATTTCTTTTCAATCTCTCTCCACTTAGCACATCTTTCCTTGTGTGTGATTTCGGGATTTTCATAAACGAAATGCTGGAACTCATCAACCGCCACTCCGTAAGGAATAAAGGTAAGGCCGTCGCAAACATGTGAATATCTATACTTATCCACGTCCTCGGAGAAGAAATATTCCATCCAAGGATACGTAATAAATTCCATGCTCATGGAGTGCATCTCGCACGCCTCAAGTGTGGGGCTACGATAGTCGGGACAGGCGATATTTCTTGACATATAGCCCTGGAATGCGTGCCCGAACTCGTGTGTAAGCACGTCAACGTCGCCACTCGTTCCGTTGAAGTTGGAGAAGAAAGTCGGATCGTAGCCATGTCG
>JAZRHW010000069.1:0-6101 GCA_045644965.1 Eubacteriales bacterium | reverse complement strand
GGCAGGCGGTCTCAGCATGGAGCGCGATGTATCCTTAGCATCGGGCTCGCTAATTGCGAATGCACTTCGTGATGCGGGTGAGCGTGCGGTGCTCGTCGACCTGTATTATGGAATAGAAAAAGAAAAGATGAATTTTGATGACGTTTCGGGTAGATACGAGTATAAGATTCCTGAGGTTGCTCCCGATCTTGATGCGCTTATCGCAGGAAACGGTGGCAGGGAAAATCCTGTAGGAGAGAACGTAATCGAGTTTTGTAAAATGGCGGATGTTGCTTTTCTCGCACTCCACGGTGGAGTTGGTGAAAACGGAAAGCTCCAAGCACTCCTTGAAATGAACGGTGTAAGATTCACCGGAAGCTCATCCGTTGGATGCATGCTTTCAATGGATAAAATAATTTCTAAAGAACTTGTGGCAAGGGAAGGAATTCCCACTGCTGAGTGGCTCACAAACAAGGACGATAGAGATGAACTCAAAAACCTCATTCCTTGCTTTGTAAAGCCTGCGGACAACGGCTCCAGCGTTGGTGTTACCAAGGTTGTTAGTGAAAAGGAACTCAACGAGGCGCTTGATGAGGCGGAAAAGTTCTCCGATAATGTTCTCGTTGAAAAGCAGGTAGTGGGCAGGGAATTTTCCGTTGGAATATTGGACGGCAAGGCACTTCCTCCTATTGAAATTATTGCAAGTGGAGATTTTTATAACTACAAGGTGAAATATCAAGCAGGACTCGCTCGCGAGATTTGTCCTGCGCCTCTTAGCGAGGAGTTGACCCATAAACTACAGGGCTATGCTGAGCGCGCACATAAAATTTTGCGCCTTGGCGCATATTCGAGAATTGATTTTATTCTTGACGAGGGGGGAGAATTTTTCTTCCTTGAAGCGAATGCACTTCCGGGTATGACACCCACCAGCTTGCTTCCTCAAGAAGCGGCAGCAAGTGGTATGAACTACACTGAGCTTTGCCTTAAATTAATCGAATTAGCATAAAAAAGATGCAGTCAGTTGACTGCATCTTTTTTATTTTTCAATTACATTATATTTCAAATTGTGATGGAGCTTGAACTCTCTATTTCCCATATTTATTAAAGTTATGGGGGAGAGGGAATGAAGCTTTAAATCGTAAATCAGCCTTGATTTTTTTAGCCCCGAGCGTATTCTATGGTTTGGGAGTGAAAGCGATACTCGCGCCGCCTCCACCGCTAGCGCTGCCAGATATACATTGCACAGATTGATGCTAGGAATACGAAATAGGTCATTGAAATAGAAAAACTGCGTTCCTCCGAGGAGCTTCGAGGTGAAAATGGTGATTTTGTTTTGCGATACATAGCTGATGCAAGTGCCGATTTTGCTTTTTGTGGTGGAGATATAATCGAAATTTTCTTTGCTTGTGGCCGCAATTATCTCCCCGGTACTCACAGGAGCGAGATCTATAAGATCTTCGTTCTTCTCGTCATCATTTGATGTAAGGAGCAGGGTATGTGGGATGATTTTCGTGTTCTTGAAAAGTTCTTTGCAACACGGGTATGATACCTCAAAAAGAAGATAGTCATTTCCCAAAATCTCTAGTGCAACACCACAGAGCAGCTCCTCATTTGAAATGAGCTTTTGAGTTCTTCTGAGCAAGAGCCCTGCGCTTGTAGTTATATCTTTAGTGTCCACGGGCACACCATTTTGCAAAAATCTATCTTTTAGTTCCACGCGATCCGAATTGATATATCTCGCGTGTCCAATGTCCTTGGCACTCATAATGGATGAAAGAAAGGATGCGACATTGCTCGCATCCTCTCCAACTATAAAGATAATTTTTATGTTGAAATTGCTTTTGATTTTTGCTGTTGCAGGTGTAAAGGGTGCCGTGGTATTATTTTCTATAAATTGTTTAAGATGCTTATACGTCATATTTCTCCAAGCAAGAAATTTCTAGCCGCCTCATATTCCTGCTCTGCCGCCTTGGCGCGCTTGAGATTTGCAGGGGTGTTGGGTTTCTTTATTGCGCGAAGAAGTATATTCTTGGGTGTTTCCTCGGGGTCGATAAGCTCAACCGCTACACAGGAATAGTTGTTTGCCTCAAGTCGCTTTAAGCGGAGCGCGTCGGTTGCCGCATCGCAAAGCTTTTGACGGAGCATGGAGTGCTCGGTTACAAAAGAGAGAGGCTTGCATTTTATCGTGTGATTAAGCTCGTGATGACAGCAGGGAGTTGAAAGGATTACTCTGGCATCCTCGGCAATAGCCTTGTCAAGCACGATATCGGTTGCGATATCGCACGCGTGAAGGGAGATAACGAGGTGGGGCTTTTCTTCGCATTCATATTTTGTAATATCTCCGCAATAGAACTTGAGAGTATCAAATCCAACGTCGCGCGCAACTGTATTACAGTACTCAATAACGTCGGATTTCAAATCCACACCGTACATTTTAACTGCTCTGCCCATAACGTTTTTGAGATAGTGATATACCGCAAATGAAAGATAACTCTTGCCGCAACAAAGGTCATACACCACAAGCTCGCCCGACTCGGGCAAGCTCTGATAAATGTCGCGCACGTTTTCAACAAATTTGTTGATTTGGCGGAATTTGGATTGTTTTTTATCGTAAACTCTACCGTTTTTATCGCTGACACCAAGGTATTTTAGAAATTCCGCATCACCCTGAATGATGTAATTCTTCTCCTGATTATTGCCCTTAATCTCCGCCTTTTCAACGGGATTTGCGTTGAGTTTATTTGCGAGATTACTAATGCCAATGAGGGTGATCTTTCCTGATTTTGACGATTTGTATTCACATTCGCCGGCGGTTGTGATGAGATTTACCTGTGAAAAAGCAACAATGAGGGTGCAAAGGCGATCGGAAGCATCCGCATCCACAATAATATTCTCGTGCTTTGCCTTATTGTCGGTGTGAAAGCTCTCGGCTTGAAGGCAGAGCTTACCCGAGATGTTTTTGAGCGTGAGCACGGTTTTTAGTATGCTTTTGTCAGTGGATTTTGAAAACACCGCCTTTTTAAGTGCCTGCTTTTCGGCTGCAAGAACGATAGTGGTCGCAAAATCGCGTATTTTTGAATCAAAATTTGTCATATTTTGGGTGGTCTCCTGTCGCGGCTCATTTTAAAGAGTCGGTTCATTCTTTTTGAAATGCTTTCCTTTTTCTCAGCAGTCTCGCGCTCAAGTTTTTTTGGTGAGTGATAATGTTCACCGTCGAATTCAATAGTGAAAATATCATTTTCCTCAATGGAACTCAAGATATCTTTTGAAATTTCGTATTTCTTATCGTTTTCGTCGAGACAAACACCGATATTTTCTTCGTATCTATCGAGAACTAATTTCAAGATCATAATTTTTTCCTTTTAGTCAAAATATCCTTTTTTATAAAGAAGCTCGGCAATAAGCACTGCTCCGCCTGCCGCACCGCGAAGTGTGTTGTGTGAGAGACCTACAAACTTGTAATCGTACACACTATCCTCACGAAGTCGGCCTGCGCAAACTCCCATGCCGCCAAAAATGTCGCGGTCGAGCTTTGCTTGGGGACGATTATCTTCTTCAAAATAGGTTATGAATTGCTCGGGTGCGTGAGGAAGGGAGAGCTCCTGGGGCTCACCACGGAAATTTTTCCAAGCATTAAGAATTTGTTCCTTAGTGGGTTTATTTCTAAATTTTACAAACACTGCAGCAGTATGACCGTCGGTTACGGGAACGCGAATGCATTGAGTAGTTATTTTTATATCATTTGTCTTAACTATCTCACCGTCTTGGATGCTTCCCCAAACCTTGAGGGGCTCCTGCTCGCTCTTTTCTTCCTCACCGCCAATGAATGGAATAACGTTGTCAACCATTTCAGGCCATTCGGCAAAGGTCTTGCCCGCACCCGAGATTGCCTGATACGTTGTGGCAACTATTTCGTAGGGCTCGAATGAGAGAAGGGGAGTGAGCATTGGAACGTAGGACTGAATCGAGCAGTTGGGCTTAACTGCGATAAAGCCACGGGTTGTTCCAAGTCGAGCTTTTTGGGTTTCGATAATTTTAAGGTGCTCGGGATTTATTTCGGGAATTACCATTGGTACATCAGCAGTCATACGGTGTGCAGAGTTGTTTGATACAACGGGTATCTCCGCCTTTGCATATGCTTCCTCAAGCACGCGGATATCGTCCTTTTTCATATCAACCGCGCAAAAAACAAAGTCCACAAGGGGTCTTATTGCATCAATATCCTGCGCGTCCATGACAATCATATTTTTATATTCTTCAGGGATGGGAGTGGTCATCTTCCAACGGGCACCCACTGCATCCTCATATTTTTGTCCTGCGCTTCTTTTCGACGCGGCAAGAACTGTTACATCAAAATAGGGATGGTTATCAAGCAAGGTCAAAAATCTTTGACCCACCATGCCTGTAGCACCAACAATACCAACTCTTTTTTTCATAAAGTACCTCCCAAAACATTAATTGCAGATCTCTTTATATACTATGTTTTTGTGAACTCCGCGGTCCTTGGCACATGCCTTTATTGCATCCATTTTGGAAAGACCGTTTGAGATATAGAAGTTCACGTGCTCCTCGATACTCATATTTTCAAAGAAGCAATCTTCTTTTTTGCTCTTGGTAGCGCCCCCAACTATGAGAACGTACTCTCCACGGGGGTCGTTTTTCTCGTAATATTCAACTGCGCCTTCAAGAGTTAAGCGAAGAACCTCTTCATTTTTCTTAGTAAGCTCGCGGCAGAGGGCGATTTTTCTATCACCACCGAAGGTGGTTTTCATATCGTTAAGTGTTGCACGAAGTTTATGGGGAGCTTCGTGGAAAATCATTGTGCGTTTTTCATTCTCGAGCTCCGAGAGCCTTTCGCGACGCTCACCCTTATTTGCTGAAAGAAAGCCTTCAAATGTAAATCTACCCGTGGGAAGACCCGAGAGTGTGAGTGCAACAATACCCGCACACGCACCCGGAATGCTTGTTACGGGAACGCCAACCTCCGCGCAAAGTGCCACGATATCTTCACCGGGGTCACTTATAGCGGGTGTGCCTGCGTCAGTGATGAGAGCGCAGGATTCGCCCGATTTGAGGCGATCAACGATAACCTCTCCTCTCTCCCTCTTGTTGTGCTCGAAATACGATACCATGGGCTTTGAAATGCCGAGGTACGAAAGCAGTTTCATAGAGTTTCTTGTATCCTCCGCAGCCACAAAATCAACCTCGGAAAGTACTTTTATAGCGCGCTCCGAAAGATCCGCGAGGTTGCCTATTGGAGTTGCAACAAGGTAGAGCATACCTTTTTCTATTTTATTTTTCTCATTTTCAAGATTAGTGGTTTTAATGCTGCTCATATTGCTCCTTTCACATTTTTCATACCCGCTCATAAAATAGTACTAATGAAATTTCAGAGGGGGAAAATATGGCAATAAAGATATATATAGATCAGGGGCACAATCCGAGTTCTCCCAACGCGGGCGCCGAGGGAAATGGATTTGTGGAGCAGGACATCACCTATGAGATAGGAGTGCGTCTTGCTAACCTGCTTCGTTCAAATGGAAATTTTGATGTGCGTCTTTCACGCCCAACGCCTACCACTTCGCTTGGAACTACGAACTCAAGCTCTCTAAGAGCCAGGGTGGATGCGGCAAATGCCTTTGGCGCGGATTATTTTGTCAGTTTACACACCAATGCCTCAACAAATAGCTCCGTGTCCGGTAGCGAGGCGCTCGTGTATGACGAACCGAGCATCGCAAGTGAGCTTGGTGAGGATATTTTGTTTTGGCTAAATCGCACCACAGGACTCCGCAATCGAGGAATAGTTGAGCGCCCGGGACTATACGTTTTGCGAAAAACGAGTATGCCCGCGGTACTTGTTGAAATGGGATTTATCTCAAATGCGTCGGATGCGCAACTTATGAATAATAGCCCCGAGCTATTTGCAGAGGGTATTTACAATGGTATACTGCAATACACGGGGCCACTTTGATATAAAATACTTATTAGTTACACATTTTGAGGAATTCTTCCTCGTCTATTATAGTAATTCCAAGATTTTTTGCCTTGACGAGCTTGCTTCCTGCATCCTCACCTGCGAGGACGTAGCTTGTTTTACCTGAAACGGATCCTGCGGTCTTGCC
>JAZRHW010000068.1:0-3128 GCA_045644965.1 Eubacteriales bacterium | reverse complement strand
GTGTAAGCGGAAATGTCGCTAATCTGCTTTGCTTCAACCCACTTGCCCTCTTCGGGAATGGGAGCGGGACCGTGCTTGGGGCCCTTAGCAACTACGCACATTTCTTCAACCTCGCGGCTCATTGCGTATTCGCATGTAAATTCTTTGCTCATTTTTGTTTACTCCTTATGTAATAAGTTTAATTGTTGTTAAATTTGTTTATTTATGCAAGGATCTCGCCGTAAACCACACCGGAGCAACCTGCGGCATTGGACTCGTCAGTGTCAATGTGCATAGCTGCAGCGAAGCTGGGAGAAACACGAACTACAACGTCATCAAAGATGAGAGCGCGAGCTGTGTCAAGGCGAACCTTAACGATCTGTTTGTCGGAAACACCGAATGCTTCGGCATCAGCGGGAGTGAGATGGATGTGTCTCTTAGCCGCGATAACGCCCTCTGCGATTTCAACCTCTCCACAAGGGCCACGAAGAATGCAAGCACCGCTGCCTGCGATATCGCCGGACTCTCTGATGGGAGCAACAACGCCGATGGAACGAGCGTCGGTGAGAGAGATTTCAACCTGATCAGCGCCTCTTGCAGGGCCGAGAACACTCATCTTGAGTGAGCCGTTGGGGCCGATTACTTCAACCTTTTCCTCGCACGCGTACTGACCGGGCTGAGAAAGGTCTTTTTTCTTTGTGAGCTGGTGGCCTGCGCCAAAAAGTGTTTCGATTGTGCTCTGAGACAAGTGAAGATGTCTTGCAGAAGTTTCAACTAAAACCTTGTTTGCCATATTTTTTACCTCTACTTAAAAGAATTTTTGTTATTGTGATTTTTTATCATACATAGTTAGTATAGCATATTTTTTTATAATTGTAAATGTATTTTTGCGATTTTTTTAACGATTGATAAATAATTTTCTCGAATTTGGGGATTTTAATATAAAGAATTAGAACAAAACCAATAAATTGGGATTTATGAGGGAGATAGTTAGTGAGTGCGGATTGTTCTTTTTCGAGAAAAAGAACCAAAAAGCTTTTTGCCGATGGGGTTTGTGCTGATTTTGCGTAAATTTTCGACAAATTGCAAGCAATTTATCGGTACGAACAAACAAATGCCCTTACGAAAATGAATTTTCGACGGTCATTTCTTTATTCGCACTACGAAAACCAAAACCTTGTTTTGCTTTTCTAAAATTTACTTTGTCATACTATAGACATAAGCAAGGCAAATGGCTATTCTTTACAATAGCAAATTAGAGATTTTCTTTGCGCCTGTTAAAATGCAAAGAAAATCGTCTTGTTCCGCAAGCGGAACAATTTGCGCGGCTTTAGTCAGTAAAATCTCTTAAAAGTTTTTTGGTTCTTTTTTTCAAAAAAGAACTATCCGTACTAACTAACTATCTTACCCATAAATTCCAATTTATTTTTGTTTGACAAACGGATTTTTTGGTGATATAATTATTGAGTAATATTTTTTAAGAAAGGTTATTAACATGAAGCAAATACTTTCACTTATTTTATCTTTCATTATGATTTTTTCTCTAATGACGTTTATGACGTCTTGTAATATTCCCAATACCGAGGACAATGGCACCGGTTCCACCTCATCCACAGGTGGCTCCGAGAACCAAGGAACTGAGCCCGAGGGCGAAAAAGTAATCGGCGAGGTTGTGCTTTTGGCGGCTTCTCTTTCTGCTACCAATAGTCAAACAAAAATATATTTGAAGCCCACGGGTGGCTTTGAAGGAGCGCCCTTAATGAAGTTCACTATGGCCGCTTCTCAAATTCAATCCGGTGGCGAGGCAGTATTTTTCGGACGTGGCTCAAAGGCGGAGATAACCTACACGGTTGATGCAGAAACAGGTGAAAAAAAGGCTGTTGGCATCAAATTGCTTGATGATGCCACAACTACTACTTGGCCGGAACCCATGTTTAATCCTCAAAACGCTTATCGCGTAGAAAACGGAAAAGCCGAGGCAAGCGGAAAGATTGTGTATATTACAAGGATTAACGGTGACGTTGGCGGATATCTTGTTTACGTTAAAGTGAATTCATTATATCTCCAGGCTTATTGGGTGGAAGATAATTCCTCCGAGGTGAGCGCGGGGCTTATGGCTTTTCTTGAAGGTGGAAAGACCGAGTGGAGAGTATCCGTTATTAGTGCCGCAACCGAAGAATATGTTGCCGACCAAAAGTTAAACAATAATGAAATACTTCTCGTTTATTCCATGGAAATTCAATCAGAGGATGACGCGAAGAAATAAACTTGATATAAAAGGACAATAAATTGAGAAAATTTGATATAACCGGAATGAGCTGTGCGGCGTGCTCGGCTCGTGTTGAAAAAGCGGTCTCCGCGATTGAGGGCGTTGAGGTTTGCTCGGTAAACCTGCTCACGAACTCCATGGAAGTGGACGGCCCGACAGCCGAGAGCGAGATAATTGCTGCGGTCGTGGCAGCGGGCTACGGTGCGACAATTGCAGGTTCCAAAAAAGAAAAAGGCAACCAAAAATCCAACAAAAGCAAGGTTAGCGACGAGATAAGGACATTAAAAAATAGATTTCTTGTGTCTCTTGCATTTCTCCTCGCACTTATGTACGTTGCGATGGGGCACAATATGTGGGGATTTCCCCTGCCCTCGTTTTTTGGCGGAAATCCCGAGGCGATTGCCATTTTGCAGATGATCCTTTGCATCATCATAATGGTGATCAACAGGAAATTTTTTATAAGCGGATTCAAATCCGCGATAAAGCTCGCTCCGAATATGGACACGCTCGTCGCGCTTGGCTCGGGTGTTTCATTTGTATATAGTGTGTTCCTTGTTTTTCAAATGACGAGTGACAAACACGACAATCTCCATCTCTTGCACGGACTTTATTTTGAGTCCGCGGCAATGATATTGGTACTGATTACACTCGGAAAGATGCTTGAAGCGATAGCCAAGGGCAAAACGACCGACGCGCTCGACAAATTGACTTCCCTTGCTCCCGAATCGGCAAATGTCATTCGAGACGGAAAGGAGCTTTCCGTGCCTATATCCGAGGTTCGCGTTGGTGATATTTTCACGGTGCGACCAGGTGAGAGCATAGCGGTTGACGGTGAGATAATCGAGGGCGAGAGCGCCATCGACGAGAGTGCGCTCACGGG